>NZ_ATWO01000005.1 GCF_000421285.1 Desulfotignum balticum DSM 7044 | reverse complement strand
TGAATTAAAGGAAAACCTGTTTTTTCTGGTCGGAGAATTCGACCAGAAAGAGCGTAATTACCAGTCTGAAATCAAAATCCTCAATGAACAGATAAAAAGTCTTCAAGACAGACTGTTCGGCCGTAAAACAGAGAAAATCCACAAACCGGACGGACAGCTTCCCCTGTTTGATATGCCTGAACCGGATCTCCCCATCCAGGAAGAGCCGGAAGATGTTACCATTAAGGAACATACACGCAAAAAACGTGGCCGCAAACCCTTGCCGCCAAATCTGCCCCGCATAGAGGTTATTCACGAGCTCAGCGAAGAGGAAAGGCAGTGCGGCTGCGGTTGCCTCAGGGAGCGTAGCGGACAGGAAGTATCTGAACAACTGGATTATATCCCGGCCCAAGTCAGGGTGATCCGGAACATCCGGTATAAATATGCCTGCAAAAACTGCGAAGGGACCGAGGATGACAAACCTGCCGTGTCTATTGCCAGGATGCCGGATCAGATTATCCCGAAAAGCATTGCCACCCCCGGGCTTCTGGCTCATATCCTGACTGCAAAGTTTGCCGATGCCCTGCCGTTTTACCGTCAGGAAAAGCAATTCAAACGGCTGGGAGTCGAGATCCCCAGATCCACCATGTGCGGATGGGCGATGAAAACTGCGGAAGCCTGTGACATCATTCTGGACATGATGAAAAAAGCGGTGCTTCAAAGCGATCTGATCAACATCGATGAAACCCCGGTGCGGGTGTTGAAGGAGCCCGGCCGTATAAAAAGTTACATGTGGGTGTTCAAGGGGACCTCTCGGGGGAGGCCGGTGCTTTTGTACCATTACGATCCTTCCCGGTCCGGAGATGTGGCAGCATCATTTTTGAACGGGTATAAAGGAATCGTCCAGACGGACGGATATTCGGGCTATGGGTTTCTTGATAAAAAAAAGGACATCCTTCATGTGGGCTGCTGGGTTCATGCCCGTCGAAAATTTGTGGAGGTGACCAAAGCAGTCAGCCGCAAAACCAAAACACCGGTCGGCAATGCCGCTACAGCGTTGAAATATATCGGCAAGCTGTACAAGATTGAAAAAGCAGCCCGGGAGAATCAATTGTCACCCCGTGAGATATATGAAAAACGCCAGACGGAAGCCGTTCCGATTCTTGAAGAGTTTAAAAAATGGCTGGATGCCACCGTTGAAAAAGTGCCCCCCAAAAGCCTTCTGGGAAAAGCGGTGAATTACACGCTGAACGAATGGGATCGTCTGATCCGTTATATCGAGGATGGCCGGGTGGGTCCGGACAACAATGCGGTTGAAAATGCCATCCGCCCCTTTGTGGTGGGACGGAATTATGCATAGTTGTAGATTATGCTGAGTTCGTTACCTGAACTCAAAGATTGAAAGTTCCTTTCCCGCTATATAAATTACCTTTTAAAGTCAGTAGTTGACGTCTGAAAAGTAACAATTATATCCGCATAATTATAATCCATTCAAAAATGATAGTACATCATTGGAGGGTTTATAGCGGCTGAATTTCATATCAGGAGGCTGTAATTTAGCCAGAGCTTCTTCTTTCATATTCAAATCTGCCTCAAAATACTGGTGCGTTGTTGCCACACTTTCATGGCCGAGCCACAAAGCAATTACACTGAGATCTACACCCGCCTGTAATAGATGCATTGCTGTGGTGTGCCTGATGACATGAGGCGATACTACTTTATCTTTTAAAGATGGATATTGTACGGATGCTTTGCTAAGGGCTGGCTCAAAATTAATATAACATATTTTGGATTAATTCTATCAACTATTTTGAAAGGGTTATTATCACACATATGTTTTTATGTCTCTAATTTAAAGGCATTTACGACGAAATATTTTATTGACAGCCTATGTGTATATTTGGTATAGTTCGCCTAATTATTACTATAATCGGGGGAACTATATCATTCCATGGCCTCAGAAAGCAGTGATTTAAAAGCAGTAGAAAACTATTTAAAATTTCATAAAATTAGTACGTTAGATCAAATAAAAAAAGAGTTGTTCACCAACAGCACCATGACTGTTTTCAGAAAGCTTAAATCGTTGGGTTATCTTTCCAGCTACTCTCATCGAGGAAAATATTATACACTCGAATCTATTGCTAATTTTGATGAAAGCGGATTATGGTCTTTCAATTCTATTTGGTTCTCCAAATATGGTAATTTGATAGAAACGACCGCAGAATTTGTTAATCTATCCAAGGCTGGATTCTCCGCTCAGGAGCTTTCCCGGATTTTAAATGTCGAAGTGAAGCATCCCCTGTTGGAGCTTTTCCGACAAAAACGGCTTTATCGAAAAAAAATATCAACGGTGTTTATATATTTTTCACAGGACCCATCTAAACAGCGGCAGCA
>NZ_ATWO01000004.1 GCF_000421285.1 Desulfotignum balticum DSM 7044 | reverse complement strand
GGGAAGATTGGTTGCTGAGGATCCAATCCAATTTTTGCACTCCATGTTTTAAGTAAATTTGTAGTACGTTTCCAAAGTGGAATTACACGCTTTTTTCTGCCTTTTCCATGCAGGCAAACCGCCTGCCAGCTATTTTTGTCGAAGTTTGCACGTCGGAGCTCAATAATTTCAGAGACACGGCCGCCAGAGTTATAAAGGGTAGCCAGTAGTACCTGATCGCGTTGCCCACTCCAGGAGAGGAGATCAGGGGCTTCCAGAATAGCCTGCATTTCCATTTGGGTAAGATATTTGACCAATGGGCGATCAAAACGCTTCAGAGGGATAGCCAATACTTGCTGTATTACAGCCAGTGCTTCTGGTTTCAGCAAAGCTGAATAATGCATAAAGCTGCGAATGGCTGCTAATCGAGCGTTTCTGCTACGGATGCAGTTATGCCGTTGCGATTCCAGGTCATCAAGAAATGCGAGGACCAAAGAAGCATTAATATCGACTAAATCCATTTTTGCAGCAGATTTTCCAAGCTGCTGCTCGGCAAAGCGAAGAAACAAACGAAACGTATCCCGGTAACTACAAACAGTCTGATGGCTAACATTTCGTTGTTGAATCAAACGCTGACAAAAAAACGCCTGGAGAAGGCGGGCCAGATCAGATGTTATCAGAGCCCCTTTCATAATGCACCTCGCATTGAATTGAGATGAGACTGTTGTTCAAATCGTTCTACCGCGATTGCCATCAGTTCGGGGATGCCGGTAAGATACCAATAGGTATCACTCACCTTTGCATGGCCCAAATAAGTGGACAGCAGTGGGAGCATATGATCAATATCGGCGTTTTTTTTATACCAGGTAAGCAACCTTTTGCAGACAAAGGTATGTCGAAGATCATAAAGTCTGGGACGAAAACCATTGAGGCAAGTATCCCAGCCGAGCTTTGCCCGAATACAATGAAAAGCGTACAGAACCTGCCGATATTGGAATGGTTTACCATTATCAAGCAGAAAAAAAATGGGATTATCTACAACAGGCAATCGCTGATCTCGAAAAGTAGCATAATTGGATAATGCTTCACAAACCATTTGATGCACTGGCACATATCTGGATTTGCGGAATTTGGTCTCCCGTATTTTCAATACGCCTTGATGGAGGTCAACATCGTTACGGTTCAGTCGCAGTGCCTCAGAGATGCGTAAGCCAGTTGAAGCCAATAGCCCAAGTAGGCAATGCATCGTTGCAGGGCGTAATCCCTTTTGGGGCTGCAATCCATTTGCCATATCAAGTAACAAAGTAATTTCCTGATCAGTATAAATATAGGGAGTAGGTCGCCGATGTGCAGGGCCGAGGAGATGAGGTGGAGGGATTTCCGTCTCGGGCTCAAACGTGACACAATATTTGGCAAGAGACCGGACAACTTCAAAACGACGTGCACGACCGATTTGATTACTTTTCAGGGTATTGTTAGCCCAATCCACTGCCAGGTCAATTGTGATATGCCCTTGATGATCCTGTTTATCAGCAAAACAGGCAAACCTTTGCAGCTGTGCCCCTTCGGTATGCAAATTATAACCGACGCTGCGGCGAGTATGCAAATATGACTCGACCCGCTTCTTCATGCTTGACCACTTGCTCATGACCGCCTCCCCGGCCACGGCATAGCCACATGTCTGAGTTCTGGTAAATTTATCTTAGTATAGATTTGAGTGGTATCTATGCTTCGGTGCCGTAAGACATCAGCAATTTGTTTAAGACTGACGTTATTCTGTAGCATTCGTGTTGCCATCGTATGGCGAAGGATATGCGTCCCTGTCCAAGGCAAATCAGCACGTGAAAAAGCTCGACGAATAGCTCCACGTACTGTAGTTTTTGCCACCCCTCGGCCCATAGGTGCTCTGTGGAAAACAAACAACGATCGACTGGTTGTCGCCGGTCGAGCATTCCGCAAATAATTTACAATTGCATTGCCTGTTATTTCTGGCAGAGGTATTTGCGCCTTACGGCGGTTTTTAGTATGAGGCAACTCAACAAATCCAGTATACCAGTTAATATCATCAAGCTTCATGGCTGCGACTTCATGACAACGCAGCCCTAAATCGACCAGGCAATGTGCCATTGCGTAGTCACGCTTACCGATTGAGGTGGAAATGTCAAACGCGTCCAAAAATCTCTCTAACTCCGTAGTGCTCAGGCATGGTGGCAGTGTGGTCAGTAGCCAGTTGGGAGGTCTTGGTACCGCAGCTGCCATGGAAACACTGGACTCACCCTCAAATTGGAGGAAACGTAAATAACTGCGTAACGAGCTCAACAGTACGCCAACACTTGATGACTTCAGGTTGATAGCTTCTTCGGCAACGTGCTTTATCAGAGATTCGGGGGTTATATATGCTGAATCTATCACGCCAGCCCCAAACAACTTCAAAAGGAAAGTGCGAACAAAACGTTGTCGATAAACCCTTGTCGATTTGGCGAATCCGCATACATCCCGCAAAAAATTATCAAAATGGCGTAACCTGCACTCAATAGCAGAAGAGCAGTTGAAGTCGATCTCCTGCAGGCGTTTTTGTCCCTGCATCAATAATAATTGATTAAGTGCTGCCCTAACGGTTTTTAAGTGTTTAAATGCGGGTGGAGAACAGTGGCATACAGGCAGATGTTCCTGGAGAAAAAAGGTAACGTTTACTCTGTCAATCGTTTGGGCTTGCGGTGATTTCTTGTTTTGCCAACAAATAAAGTGCATTAAAGCAGCTTGATACGCATACCGCGTTCCATCGCTATGCCCGCGTTTTTTTAAATGATCAGAAAAATTACTGATGATGACGTCGTTGCTTGGCCTATCACCGGTAAGGCGACTTTGAATATTTTGGGGATAATGTTCTGACATGAGTACTCTCCTTCTGAAAAATTAAAAGGTGTACTCAAATTTTATGCGGAGTTTAAAAAAAGGGAAAGTCCTCTGATGTTCAACAAATTATAGGTATGCTTTCGTGTATAGTAACGAACTCAGCATAATCCACAACTATGCATAATTCCGGTTATGCAGAGCTCAGCATAACCGGAAGAACTGGCTGTTCTCCTGCACGCCCGAGGGTGCCCGGGCCAGCGCAGCCATTTACAGCCTGATCGAAACCGCCAAGGCCAACGGACTGGAACCCTACTGGTACCTGAAACACCTGTTCGAGAATCTCCCAGAAGCCATGTCCGATGAAGATTTTAAGGCGCTGCTCCCACAACAGATTGACAAAGATCAAATCGCTGTTCCAACACCATGAATAGTACCGGAAATCCGGCCCGGTGAGAAGGTGGGGTTTATTGACCGCTTACGTTTGATCCCTGTCTGCCCAGCGGAAGGTAACCGATTTCGTCTTATGACAAGTTAAATATTATGTGAAGTTGAATGCCAAATGTCTTTAAACAATAGCTTTTCAGGTTGTCCAGCTTTACATAAAAAATTCATATCACGGTTTTAAGCCATTCAAACAAATCTTCTTTTTCATCAGCCGAAAAATTTTCTTTTGGCAGTACTTTTGAACTTGCATTTTCAATGGCTTTCCTTTTCATTTCAGAATTGGATTTTGCGTATATTTCAGTAGTCGTAACTGAAGAATGTCCCAAAAAATCCCGTATATAAATCAAATTTACTCCGCTTTGCAGCAGGTGCATAGCCTTGCTGTGACGAAGGACATGCGGTGACATTTTATTTAAGACCGGGTTTTTGCTTTCTGTCGCAGCTTTTTTTGCATATTTATCCAGAATATAGGACAGTCCGGCTCTCGTAAGTTTCTCCCTCTTCTTGTTGAAAAACAAAGGGGTCTCCTCTTTTTTTTCATCAAGCAAACCGCAATCATCCATATATTTTTTTATGATGTTCATTGTTTGCGGCATCAGCGGTATGATCCTGGTTTTTTTCCCCTTGCCAGTCAGCCGAATTGTTGAAGGTGTTTTTAATCGTATATCAATTACTTTCAGGTCCGCAATTTCCTGAACTCTGGCGCCAGT
>NZ_ATWO01000003.1 GCF_000421285.1 Desulfotignum balticum DSM 7044 | reverse complement strand
CCTGAAAGTAATTGATATACGATTAAAAACACCTTCAACAATTCGGCTGACTGGCAAGGGGAAAAAAACCAGGATCATACCGCTGATGCCGCAAACAATGAACATCATAAAAAAATATATGGATGATTGCGGTTTGCTTGATGAAAAAAAAGAGGAGACCCCTTTGTTTTTCAACAAGAAGAGGGAGAAACTTACGAGAGCCGGACTGTCCTATATTCTGGATAAATATGCAAAAAAAGCTGCGACAGAAAGCAAAAACCCGGTCTTAAATAAAATGTCACCGCATGTCCTTCGTCACAGCAAGGCTATGCACCTGCTGCAAAGCGGAGTAAATTTGATTTATATACGGGATTTTTTGGGACATTCTTCAGTTACGACTACTGAAATATACGCAAAATCCAATTCTGAAATGAAAAGGAAAGCCATTGAAAATGCAAGTTCAAAAGTACTGCCAAAAGAAAATTTTTCGGCTGATGAAAAAGAAGATTTGTTTGAATGGCTTAAAACCGTGATATGAATTTTTTATGTAAAGCTGGACAACCTGAAAAGCTATTGTTTAAAGACATTTGGCATTCAACTTCACATAATATTTAACTTGTCATAAGACGAATTATGTAAAGCTTTACATAATTCGTCACAGACTAAAAGATCCTGTGATTGATAGAACTGAAGCTTTTTGAGCATGGTGTGATCACTTTCAGCTGCCACCAGCTGGTTGATCATGTCCATGGCTGTTGTGAAAAGTGTTTTCACCCCATTCTGGGTGGCGGCATAGGCAATGCACTTGGGTAAAAATGTTTTACCCTTATGTAAAGTTTTATATAACGGCAAAGCATATGTGCATATCAGGGAAATTTGGGAGGTAACCTTTACAAATTGTGGAATCGCATGAGTTCTGGAAGTTATCATCCCCAGCCGGTAAAGCAGGTGTTGATCCCCAAAGGAGATGGGTTCCGATCGCTCAGAGGTGCCTACTGGGGCAGATAGAACAGCCCAGATGGCTGTGAAGATGCTACTCAAACTGCGACTGGAAGAAATTTTTCATCCGGGTTCATATGGCTATCGTCCCGGTGTAGGAGAAAAAGATGCCTGAATAGGACAGAATAAAAAGCGTTACACTATTTGAATCTAAGCATGCGCGCCAACCGGCCTGATATATGATAAAAACCCTTCAACACCACAGGAAAAGGGAACCAATTGTTTTCACTGTGTGTTTCCCCTTTTTTTACAGTCTGATCACAGGCCGTGTTTTTTCAATTTCCTGACCAGGGTGGACTGGCTCAGGCCCAGAATTTTTGCCATTTTCCGGGTGGTTTTATGGGTTTTCCGGGTGGCTTTCAGAACATTGTACTCCGTCTGGTCCAGAATTGCGTTCAAACCGGCTCTGGAAGACGAAAGACGCGACCCGGTGGCCAGTTCCCGGATGGTGTCCACTAGGGTGATTGTATCCTCTCCGGAGTTGATGAGTATTCTCTGAACCACGTTCTGCAGCTCCCGGATATTTCCCGGCCATTCATGCTCCACCAGGTACTGAAACGCCATTTGTTCCATAGTCTTGTTCAGCTTGAAGCGGTCGTTGTATTTTCGGATGAAATGTTCGGCCAGGGGAATGATGTCCTTTTTCCGCTCCCGGAGAGGTGGAATTTTTATGGGAAATACATTGAGGCGATAAAACAGATCTTCCCTGAACCGGCCCTGTTCGATCATCTCTTCAAGTGAACGGTTCGTGGCTGCTATGATTCTCACATTGACCTGGATCGGCTGTATTCCTCCGACCCGATAGATCTGCTTTTCCTGGATAGCTCTCAATATTTTTACCTGAAGTTCGGTTTTGAGTTCTCCAATCTCATCAAGAAAGAGGGAGCCGTTATGGGCCAGTTCAAAGAACCCCTTTTTCCCCTGAATGCTGGCACCTGAAAAAGCGCCCTTTTCATAGCCGAACAATTCAGACTCCAGGAGGCTGGCAGGGATCGTACCGCAATTTATTTTGACCAGGGGGTACTGATTCCGGTCACTGGCCTTGTGGATGATATCCACGATAATCTCCTTGCCAACTCCGGATTCGCCGGTAATCAGGGTGGTACAGTCATACTTTGCCACATTCACAGCTGAAGCCAGGACCTTCTGCATGGGCTTGGACACAAACACATAGTCATCCCGGCTGTCTTTGAGGATGTGCGATAAAATCCGGGGGTCTGGATAAGGGTCCTGGCGTACCCGTTGGGTTTGATTTTTCGGATCATAAAGCCGTTTCAGCTGCCGGGTCAGTTCAGGGCAGGTATATAGAAGGGTTGCGGTAAAATCGGCATGGCCTTCCAGAAAACCGGTATAGCCGATGATGTTCAAGTCCTTTCCCACGCTTTCCGAAGTCAGTGCCGTGATTTTCTGGCTGTTGGCCAGGCTGGCAAAAAAAATAGTCCCCCGGTTCCGGGTCAGAATAAGGCTGAGCATTTCAGTACCCGATACGGCCATGCAGTTGACCGTGAGATCAAAGGCACCTTCCTGAGCATTCAATACACCATGGGTAGACAGGTGGTTAAAGGCGCCGATGGTGTCCAGGGCGTCACAGCAGATAACCTCGTCGTAGATACCTGTTTTTTCAAGTACTTTTCTGCTTTCGTGGGATTTGACGATACCAGTGATTTTACCGGTATTACCAATTTTTTCCCTGGCCCCGCATGCACTGAGCAGTCCGAGTTTCCCGTTTGCACCGATGATAAGTATGCGATTCCCTGTATTGGCCAATTTCCAGGTCTGCCTGGGAGCCCCGGCTTCATCCATTACTGCGATAAGCAGTTCCAGTGAGTATTTTTTGTTGAGTTGACCGGGGTTGACCTTGAGCAGGGGCATATGACCAAAAAGGATGGCTTTCCCCTGAACCTTTAGTTGACATGAAAACTGGTTAATTTGGTCTATCTGATCCAGCTTCAGCGGCGTGAGAGACAGGGATGCCAGGGTGATGATATGATCCCCGATTTTCAGATTATAAGGATTGGGATAAGACTTCCCGATCTGTTCGACACGCCCGTACAGAATGCCGCCTGTTCCGGTGATGGGATTCTGGAGTTTCCCTCTGGTTGAGACAATTTCAAGTATCCGTTTTTTTACTGCGGTCAGGTTGCCGTCCATTGAGGTGAGGATCTGGTTGAAACTGGTAGTGTTGACATGTATGATGTCCACATCCACGAGAAGTTCATTCTCATGTACGGCCATGGTGTTATCCAGTTTCCAAGCGGGCTGAGGGAAACTTTTAGCCGGTTCCAGCACCCTGTGGCAACCGAATTCAAGCAACTCAGGCATCTCCCTGTTCCTGTTTGCGGTGTTTAAAAATTGCTGTGCTTTACCCTGTCCGGCGACATGGATGTCAGCGGAATCAAAAGCATAGTTTACGGCGCCAGGTATGTCAAGGTCAAAGCCGATGAGCGATTTTGTCATATTTTTAAAGGGGGGAGATTCAGAATTTTCCTGGCCTCGGCAGGAGAAGCCAGGGGCCGTCCGAGTTCAAAAGCGATACGAACCACCTTGTTGACCAATTCGCCATTGCTGACAGCAAGAATGCCTTTGGCAATATACAGGTTGTCTTCAAAGCCCACCCGGGCATGACCGCCCATGACGATGGCCAGGGCAGCCATGGGGATCTGGTACCGGCCGATACCGGCCACCGACCAGGTGGCGCCCGGCGGCAGACTGTGGACCATAAAGGCCAGATCCCGGGCGGTGGCACTGATCTGGACCCCCATCACCAAGTCAAAATGCATGGGGGGGAGAATAACACCTTTCCGAGCCATTTTGGCGGCTGTATCGATCATGCCTTTGTCAAAGACCTCGATTTCCGGTTTAACCTTTCTTTCGATCATGATCCGGCCGAAGGTTTCTATGGTCCGGTCCGAATTGACAAACACCTCGTCTCCTCCGAAGTTGCAGGTGCCGCAGTCCAGGGTGGCCATCTCAGGATGATCAAGCCCAATGGCCGGTTCTCCTATTTCAGTTGGCTGAAGACGTTCCAGGTCGGTCATGCCTACGGCACCGCCAGTGGAAGGCTGGATAATTACATCAGGGCAGCGCCTGCGGATGGCGTCGATGGCTGCTTTGAACCGTTTCCGATTCTGTGTCGGTGTGCCGTCATCCTCGCGGACATGGAGATGAATGATGGATGCTCCGGCGACATAGGCGGATTCGGCTTCCCGAGCAACCTCCTGGATGGTATAGGGCACATTGGGGTTTTGCTCTTTGGTCACTTCCGCGCCGCAGATGGCTGCTGTTAAGATCAGTTTATCCATTCGTAAAGGCCTCTTTCAAATAATTCGGATTGGTCAGTGCTGAATACGCTGATTTCCTTTCGGGGTGACACAGGTACCCACGGCCCTGCAGACAATGATCGGGCTTTCAAGCAGATCTGCGGCGGATTCACTGAGATCTCTGCGGCAGGTGATCACTTTTCGGGCGGCAAAAGCCATTTTTCTGGATGTATTTCCGATGGTGATCATCTCTGCTTCCGCTTCAATGTAATCACCGGCATACACCGGGGCCAGGAATGTCACCTCTTCATATCCGACGAACAACCCTTCATCCCCGTCATATCGTATGAGAAGTTCCGTAGCCAGGTCACCGAACAGGTGGAGCATCTGTGCCCCGTCAACCAGTGCCCCCCCGTAATGGGCATCCTTTGCACTCATCCGCACTCTTATCATTGCCTTTTCCATCTCAGATCCTTTATTGATATTTTGAAGATAACTGCGTTACGCCTAAAACAGCACCCGGGGCAGCCACAGAGCGATTTCCGGAAAAATCATGACGAGGGCCAGACCCAGGGCCTGGATGATGATAAACGGAATCACCGACCAGTAAAGATCGGCCATGGAGATGCCGGGCGGAACGACACCCTTCATGTAAAACAGGTTAAGCCCGTAGGGTGGTGTAATGAATGCCATCTGCATGTTGATGACAAAAAGGGTGCCGAACCAGATGGGATCAAATCCAAATCCCTTGACAATGGGCAGGTACAAGGGAATGGTCAAAAACATGATGGCAGTGTCATCCAGAAACATTCCCAGGAAAAAGAAAGAGATCTGCATGAAAATCAGGACTCCCCATTTTCCAAGCCCCATGGATTCCAGAGCGGCCTGAACCAGATCTGAAGCACCCAGTCCCGTATAGATGGCCCCGAAACAGACTGCGGCAAGGGCGATCCACATGACCATTGCCGTGACGGAAGCGGATTTGTGAAGGGATTCACGGATCATGGTCCAGGTCAGTTTTTTTCTGGTGGCGGCAGCGATCATGGCACCGATGGCACCGATCACCGAGGCTTCGATAATGGTGGTGATGCCGAAGATCACACAGCTGATGACGCTGAAAATGATAAACATCGGGAGAATCAGGGCCTTGAGGCATATCAGTTTTTCCCTGAAACTGACCCGCTCCTCAATGGCCAGCGCCGGGGCCAGGCCGGGTTGAATATAAGCCCGGACCAGAATGTAGACAATGTACATGGCTGCCAGAATCAGACCCGGAAAAAGACCGGATGCAAACAATTTGGCTGCCGATTCCCGGGCAACGAAGGCATACACCAGAAACGGAATGGACGGAGGGATCAGCAGCCCCAGCGCGCCGCCTGCCTGAATCGTGCCCGTGGCCAGGTACTTGGAATAATTGCGCTTGAGCATGGCCGGCAAGGCTATGAGCCCCATGGTGACGGTGGCGGCCCCCGATATTCCCACCATGGAAGCGATGATGGCACAGACAATGACCGTCCCCGCCCCCAGTCCCCCCCGGAGGCCACCGCACCATTTATAGATCGCCTCGAACATCTCATCGGCAATTCCCGATTTCTGGAGAATCAGACCCATGAAAATGAACAGAGGAATCGCCGATAGAATAAAGACATTCATCAGTCCGTAGGTGGGGTATATCATCATGGACAACCCGCCGGTTCCCCACAGAAAAAATGCAAAAACAATACTGATGGAACCGATGACAAAGACCACGGGAAGACCCGTTGTCAACAGAACAATCAATACAGCGAACATCAAAATAGTGGTCAGGCCCATAGTCATGGTCTATTCTTCCTCCTTGCTCAGATGGGTTCCGGACAGTGCAAAAAACAGGTCTTTGATAAAATTGCTCAAGGCCTGCATGAAAAGCAGAAAACAGCCGAACGGAAGCATGAATTTATAGATATAGATGGGAGGGCCCCAGACACTGGTTGAATGCTCCAGGCGCTGAATGGAAGGCCAGGCGAATTCCCAGCCCTTCCATATCAGGACAATACAGAAAATGGCAGTAAGGATGAAGGTGGCCGCATTGACGCGGGCCTGGTTCCGGGGGGACAGTTTTTCAATAAAAATATCCATTCCGACGTGCTCCCGGTTTTTCAAAGTCATGGCTCCTGCCAGAAGAAAATAACAGCCAAACGTCATCTGGCCGAACTCATAGGCCCAAGTCGTGGGCTTGTTGAAAAAGTACCGGCAGACAATTTCAATGGACGACGTTACCAGCAGAATCAGCATGGTATAGCTGGTCAACCGCCCGACGCTGACAGAAATGGAATCAACTGCCTTCACAAACAACCTCAATCCTCTCATGAAAACCACCTTTTCGTTTCAAGCTATTTCAGGTAACCGACTTCCCGCATGTAATCTTCCATCATTTCAACAGCTTGTTTCGCATAGGGACCTTTGGCAGCAACATCTTTATAGAATTCCCGGGCTTTTTCGGCAATGGCATCCACCAGGGCCGTGTCCATTTCCACCACCTGGAGCCCGTTTTTCTCCATCATGGAGCGGCGTTTGGCAAATTCCAGATTCCAGTTGGTGGTCTGGAGAAACAGGTTTTCCAGCTGGGTCGCCATATCCAGAATAATTTGCAAGTCTTTAGGCAGGGACTGGTATTTTTTCAGGCTCATGATCAGGTTCTGGTTGGCCGGGTTGAAACTCGGAGTCATGTAATACGGGGCCACTTCCTGGAAGGACATGGACTCGGCTGCTACAGAACCGCCGTAAATCACTCCGTCCAGCTGTCCTGATGAAATCATCAGATACACTTCACCTGCCGGAAAATACTGGGCAGATACCCCCAGTTTGCCAAGAACCTTGCCGATATTGGGGACGGCGCGGAGTTTGAGCTTCTTCAGATCCTCGAGATTTCTGACCGGGGTTTTGGCCATCAGATATGCAAAATCAACCATTTGAGGCCCCAGGTAGTATACACCATGTTCTGCATAGGCTTTTCGGCACAGTTCCAGGTATCCGCGCTGATAGTAGAATGTGTTCACATCAGTGATGGTTCTCAGCGCAAACGGCAATACCCCTTCAGTGGCGCCGATGGGAATCACATCCGACCAGTAGCCGCCTGCACCGCCGGCGATGTCAATCGTTCCAGTAGCACATGCCTGCATCATCTGGTCATCCGGCACCAGCTGCCCACCGGAAAATGGCTGGATAATGAGCCGTCCATCACTCGCATTTTTGCAGTAATCAATAAATGGCTGGTACTGCCACATCATGTCCGGGCCGAACAGAATCTGCATCCTGAGTTTGTAAACCTTTTTCTTTTCGGCCATGGTCGGGGCCGCGTACACCAGTCCGATTACCAGCACACAGGCCAGGATGGTAAAAAAGAAACGCGATCTCTTTGACATGGAACATCTCCTTTGATAAAATTTTATGATTTCATTTACAGGCAGAAACCCCCGTGGCAACTGCCTACCCTGTAAATTTATGTTCAAAGTATCCCCTCAATTCCGGGTGTTCTCGTATGACCTGGAAAGCGATCTCCGTGTGACCTGGGTAATAGCCGTTTCCGATAAGCATCCGCGTTGGTTTTCGAATGCCTTCCGCACCAAGGGAGGCTTTGGCAAAATCAGTGCTCATGCTGAAAAAATAAACCAGTCCCCTGTCTTGAGTCAGAAGAACAGACGTGACTTCCGTGTCCGGCACATTGACGCAGTTTACGGTAAAATCAGCCAGTTCATCCCCCATGACCTGCTGAAATTGCGCCAGTGTTTTTAATGGATTTCTGGCATCCGCACATATGACATGGTGTGCCAGATGAAGGTCCTGAACGGTTTGGCACTGGAAGGCATCATATTCCAGGCACACCACTTTTCCAAAAGGATAAACCCGGTCCATGGCCTCTTGAAGACAGAGAAGCCCTGCCTTGCCGGCACCCAGTACGACCACGGTATCTCCCGGATCCGCATTGATTCTGACCTGGGCCGGGGCCCCGGCCACATCCAGTACGGCCATGGCCAGTTTTTCCGGCAGGTCTTCGGGAAGCCGGGCATAAATACCGCTTTCAAAGAGAATGGCCGTTCCTGTGACCCTTATCTGATCCGTTTTCAGATCTATATGGTGGATCGCTTCCAGCTTTAGTGGGGTCAATGAAAGAGAAACCATCGTAGCGATGTGATCGCCGGGTCCGATGTCCGTTGCGTTTTTGAGCTGATCACCGATTTTACTGACCCGTCCGATCAGGATTCCGCCTGATCTGGTTACGGGATCCTGAAATTTCCCCTGGGATTCAACCAGATCAAGTATCATTGCTTTCATCTTTTCAATGTCATCATGGCAGGCCTGTCTGATACGGTTGAAAGCGGTAGATGTCGGCTGGAGTGCAATGACATCGATGAGAATTTCATTGGGCAGAACAGCCAGATCCGGATCCAGCCGGCTGGCTGCCTGGGGCAAAACGCCTTCAGGAGCGATTACACGATGACTGCCAAATCTGTCAGACTTCACTCAACACCCCCCCATTCATGTGATTCACATCTCAATTAATATCTGCTGTT
Source organism: Desulfotignum balticum DSM 7044 (assembly GCF_000421285.1). GTDB lineage: Bacteria > Desulfobacterota > Desulfobacteria > Desulfobacterales > Desulfobacteraceae > Desulfotignum > Desulfotignum balticum. Next base: position 124,061 of record NZ_ATWO01000003.1, on the reverse strand, counting down.
TGATACGTGCTGTCTCCAGCGGTATCACAAGGTTATCAATGATAACTGCATTTAATGTGCCAACAGAAAATTTGCCGAAACAAAAACATGAAAAAACATTTTTTGCTATAATTTCAGGATATTACATTTATTGCTGGCTGATCGAAAAAAACGGGGCTGAAAGAAACGAACCATTTTTGGTTCGTTTCTATTTCCTGAGTCGATTATGAATCAGGGACATTGTTGATCGACCCCAGTGCCGCAGCAAGACCGTCAATGGGATTGAAACTGATTTATTCATGGATTTCCGCCATGAACCGGGTACTGATCCAGGCCAGGACCAGATAAAACAGGCTCAATCCCCACATCCAGAACCACTCGTTCATGACATGGCTGAACGACGCACCCATCTGGGCCATTCGAAGGCCGCCTGAAATCCCCCAGGTGCTGGGCAGCAGCATGGAAACAGCCCTGATCCAGTGGGGCATGGTTTCCACGGGCCATGAAAATCCGGAAACCAGAACGGCAATCATTGAACTCCAGACAATCATGATGATGGATGATTCCCTGCTTTTGAAAAAGGTGGCCAGAAACTGCCCCAACAGGACCACGGACAGCAGGAACGGAAGCAGGAACACAAACATGTCAAGGAATCCGGCCCGCAAAGGAAAATCCCAGATCTGGTACACCACCGCGTAAAAGAAATAGATATGGACCAGGTACAGGGCCACGCAGGCAATGGTTCGACCCAGGATTCTGACCAGGGGGCCTCCCTGCAGCGGGATCACGGCCTTTTTTTCCTGCAGGTGTTCCCGGCGCGTGCCGGAAAGCATACCGATGCCGATGAGCATGGTCTGCTGGAGGAGCAGGAGCAGAACCGCCGGGACAATATAGGTGGCATAGCCCATATGGGAGTTGAACAGGGACCGGCTGATCAGGTTGAGGGGAGACCGGTCTGTCAGGGCTTTTTCATGGGACCAACCTCCGGCCTTGAAACGGCTCACTTCGATCCCGGCCGACAGGGTCCGGACCGTTGTGACAAGTCCGGTCATGGCCTGCCGGTAAACCAGGAAATAGGTGGCATCCACATAAGCGGACACCGTTGTTTTCCGGCCCTGCAGCACCTCTTTTTCAAATCCGTCCGGTATGACCAGTATGCCGCTGGATCTGCCTGCCTGAATTTTCCGGCGGGCCGCCTCCATGTCCGGGTCCCGGGAAACCACCCGTAACAATTCCGATGCATCGGTCATTCTCACCAGCTGCCGGCTCAACGCTGAACGATCATAATCAACAATGGACAGCGGCACCTGTTTCAACACCTCACTGGAATAGGGCAAAGGATATACAAACGAGTAGAATACAACGGCACCGACCATGATGATCAATACCCCGGGATCCCTGAATATGGCGTTCAACTCCGCAAAGATATTGCAGAACAGGTGTCTGATCATGCTTTTCCCCAGTAACGGCTGTCTGTCATGTGGCGTTTGAAAAAAGGAATCAGGCAGTAGCCTGCGCCAACGAATCCAAGCATGATCAACAGATCAGGGACAGACAGGGATATCGGGGCCTGGCGCAGGGTTTGTTCCTGGAACAGGTGCAGGTAATGGGTTAAAGGAAGCAGACTGCTCCAGGCTTTGCCCAGGGCCGGCATCCCCTCCACCGGAAACGTGATGCCCACAAACGCGAACGCCGTGCCGGAAAAAAAAGAAGCCGCACTCAGGGCCATGCGCAGGCTGGAAAAAAGATATACCAGGACCAGTGCGCATGCCATATAGGCCAGGATCAGGATCAGGGTACCGGCCATCAAAACGGCACAAGATCCCCGCAAAGGCACGCCAAAACCCGGAAATATGACTGCCAGCATGATCAGCCCCACCAGGCTGAAACACAGAAAATAGACGGCCAGCTTACCCGTGATCGCCCGCCAGACACTTCCCCCGGCCGTCTTGAGCCAGTGTTCTGCGGTCCGGTTTTTAAATTCGCTGCCTAAAGCCATCACCGTGACCATCAGGACAAAAATCTGCAGAAAAGTGGGACAAAGGGCCGCCGAAAGAAAGTACATGTAGTTGAGCTGGGGATTGAACAGGACATGGCGGTCGATTCTTACGGGATCTAAAAGGTCCATTGCCTGTTCCGGCATGGCACCGCCCTGCATCCGGGAACGGATATTCAGGCCGGCGGACAGGGTGGAAACCGTTGCCTGGAGGCTGCTTGAAACCATGCTTCCCGGAAGCAGCATCTGGGTGTTGATGAAACCGGTGACCTCCCCGCCTTTTCCTTCCAGGATGTTTTTTTCCAGGGCCTTAGGGATGTGCAGCCAGGCATAGACGGCGCCCTTGAGCATCAGGTTCTTTGCCTCGACAGGATCAGCTGCCTGAAAAGCGACCCGGATCTCGGGGGATGCGTCGACGGCCCTGATCAGGGAACGGGACAGTTTTGAGTGATCCAGATCCACCACAGCCACGGGAAGTTCACGGGGATAGGGCTCGGAAAACAGGCCCCAGATCAGGATGAACGAAAGCAAAGGAAACACGAACATGGCCAAAGGATATCGGGCGTGCTGCCGGATATGCGAGAATTCCCGGGCAAATACGGCCAGAAATCCGGTTCGGCCCTCATTTGCGGGCATCGGGAAGGTCCTTTCGGGAAACCAGGACGCTCATGCCCGGCCGCAGCCCGATGATAAGGTCCAGGGGCCTGGCCCTGAGTTCGAACGTCTTAAGATCGAATCCACCGGATGCGCTGGTGGCTCTCCAGGTGGCATAATCACCCAGCGGGGCAATATAGCTTATCTTTACTTCAAACGTTTTGTCGCCCAGGGCGGGGACAAACACTGGAAACACCCGGCCCATTTCCATGCCTGCCAGGTGATCTTCCCTGATATTAAAGGTGATCCAGATATCATCCAGGTCCAGGATGGTGACCACGGGGTAGCCGGCATTGACCACCTCCCCGGGATCTGCCAGCAGGTGGATCACTTCCCCGCTCAAAGGGGTTTTCAAGCGGGTTTCATCCAGATAGGTTTCCACTTCCGTCACGGCTCCCCGGGCCTGGTCAACCATGGCAGAAGCGGCCTGGCGGTCTTCCTTTCTGGTTCCTTCCAGCGCCATGTCATACTGGGAACGGGCCGCAGCAGCTGCGGCTTCAGCGGCTTTCCACCTGGCTTCGGCCTCATCCTGCCGCTGTCCCGGAACAATGCCGTCCGCATACAGGCGGTTGATGCGCCGGTATGTCTTTTCAGCCAGTTCCGCAGCTTCCCGGGCCTGTATCCACAGATTCATGGCCGCGTCCACTTCCTGGCTCCGGGCCCCGGCGTCTGCCTTGTCCTTTTGGGCGGAAGCGGCTTTTCGGGCCGAGGAAGCCTGGGTGAGCCTGGCTGTGATTTCCGGGCTGTCCAGCCGCAGAAGGCTGGTTCCCTTTTGGACGTACTCCCCTTCTTTCACAAACACGTCAGAAACCCGCCCGGCGATTTTGACCGCCAGGTTGACCTGGGTGGCATCGACCTCCCCCTGTATGTATTGAATTTCGGGTTCCTGCAGGTACAGGGTCAGGCCCCAGACGATACCGATCAAGACAAGAAGACCGATCAGCGGCTCCAATATTGTCCGCATGCGTTTCAATGTTCCACCTCCATCATGTTTCCTGCCAGGTACTGGGGGAATTTTGTTCCACGGCCGCATGCTTCCAGGAGCCGGGCCAATGCAACGTCAAAATTGTAAGCAGCCAGCAGTCTTTCCACCCGGGTTTCAGACAATGAGAGCTGTGCGTCGACCACATCCAGTGATGTGGCCAGGCCTTCTTCAAAAGAACGATTTCTGGCGCGGATATTTTCTTTTGCAAGATCCACGGAAGACTGCAGGGAATCATACTGCTCACTGGCTTTCATCATTTCCTGGTAGCGGGAAGACACCAGGGTTTCCAGGTCTCTGGCCAGTTTGCGCTGCATCAACTCCGCCTGGTTCTCTATGTTTCGGGCGGCCGCGATCTTGCCGGCCCTGGCCCCCCCGTCAAAAAGGGTGACATTGACCCCGGCACCGATGGACCAGGCCGGGTCCAAAACTGTCAAATCATTTTCGTAAAGTTCCCGGGTACCGAAAAGATATACGGTTGGATACCGTTCAGATCTGGCGGCCTTCAGGTTTTCCCCGGCCCTGTCTCTCACGGCCTCGATGCGGGCGATGGCGGGATGGTGATCCCGGGCCTGCCTGATAAAAGCGGCTTCCGGGTCAACGGACGGCAAAAGAAACAACGGAGAAACCGGGATAACGGGATTTTTTGCAGCCAGAATGTTGGCAAGCGCTATTTTTGCCAGATCCAGGTCCCGGAGCGATGCCTTGCGTTCCCTTTCCGCCCGGGCCTGGGCCACCTGGGCATGAAGCACCTCGGTTCTGGCAATAAATCCTTCTTCCTGCAGCCGCCGGGCCTGAAACACATGCTGATCAAGGGCATCCACGACCTCCCGGCGGATCTGATACACCTGATCGGCCAGCCGGACGGCATAATAAAATTTAACCAGTTCCGAGGTGAGCGTGTCTCTGGTCTGGTCCAGTTTTGCCGCTGATTCCCGCACCCCGGCATCCGCAGCGCGCTGGGCCGCTGAAATCTTTCCCCCCGTGTACACCGGCCAGGTGACGTTCAGCTGTGACTTGAAAAAGGTGTCTTCCTGAACCGTTTCGTGAAACAAGGGAACCGCGGCTGAAGGGACGGCCGGATGCAACGCCAGAATCACGTCCCTGATGGGATTCAGATCCAGGTCAATGACGTCATTGATCCGGACAAACTGGCCGCTGAGGGTTACTTCGGGAAAATTCAATCCCCGGGTGGCTTTTGCCTCGTATTCCTTTTGTTCCACTTCGGAAGCCGCGCTTAAAACGGACTCATTCCGGGAGACCATCATGTCCAGGGCCTGGGGAAAGGTCAGGGCTTCCCCGGAAAATGCCGGGGTGGATACCTGACCCAGAAGAAAAAAACCCATGAGCGCGACGACTTGCCAGGCTTTTTGGGCAGTAAAAATGCCCTCTCCGGCGGTATGGTCTTGTTTTCTGTCTATCATTGAAACTACATTCTCCAGATGATTCTAAATTGTTCAGTATACGTATTTTCTTTGGTGTTTCAACTTTTTTTACCGAAAAAACGGTTCCACTTGCTGGATCCGGCATTGAAAAGGAGTCTCAATGATATATCCGATTATGACGGCGGCACCCTGTCAATGACACGGGTGTGCAGCCCCAGGTCCGAAAAAAAATTCACACCATCACCACCCCGACGTCAGCCATTTTTTCGATCGCCGTTCCGGTGGTGTCCGGGGCCACGCCCCGGCACAGGTTCCGGATGAGTCTGACCCCATACCCGAGGGACCGGGCGTCCATGGCCGTTGCCCGGGCGCAGTAATCCGTGGTCAGCCCGAACATGATCAGATCAGTGATGCCATGGGTTTTGAGCAAAGCGTCCAGACCCGTGTCATGATTCCCGTCATCAAAAAAACCGGAATAGGAATCATATCTGGGATCCATGCCCTTTTTCACGATCGCCTCAAGCAGGCCGTTGTCCACCAGCACTTCGGCGTTCGGGGTGTTCTGGATGCAGTGGGGAGGCCACAGGATCTGATCGGTACCGTTCAGGTCGCGATGACATCAAAGGGAACATGGCCTTTATGCATGGTCACAAAAGAGATATGATCGGCCGGATGCCAGTCCTGGGTGGCAAACACGGGAAAGCCTAAGGATTTCAGCCGCCTTGTTTCCGCGGTCACCTGATCCAGGTAGGCCTGGTCCGTGCCTTCAACGGCCAGGCTGCCATTCATCAGTTGGGTAAAATCGCCCTGGACATCTACCACCAGGACGGCTGTGTTTTCTTCTTTTCTGTCTATCATGGGAAAACATCTCCTTGTTGCGCTGTTGTCATATCATAACCATAGGGGTTCCCTTCCCTGATTTCAACCGGGAAAATCAAATCATCCGGATCACGGGGCGCTTTCTGCCGGTGATGCGCTGATAGGTTTCTTTGGGATAGCCTAACGCCACAGCGGCATGGATGGTTTCCGATGCCGGGATTCCCAATTTTTTCTGGATGGACCGGTCTGCGGTCATGGGTGCCACCACATACCCGATCAGGCAGGTGCCAAGCCCCATGGTGTGGGCCCCCAGCAGGATATTGCCGGCCGCCAGCAGGGCATCTTCTTTGGGGCAGGAAGCCCCGGGGGATGACCCGATAAGAATGATTGCGGGCGCACCATGGAAGAGCCGGTCCCGGTTTTGCGTCTCCATCTGAAGGATGGCCGTTTTAACGGATTCATAATAGTTTCGGTAATAGTGGTCCAGGGTTTTGGCGCCCACCAGGGCCAGGGCTTTCCGCAGCAGCCCATTTTCCGCTTTTTTGTTCAGGCGTTTGAAAAAATCCTTAATCGCGTTTCCCAGGACCAGAACTTGGGATCTGGATGTCAGGCAGGTAAAAGTCCAGGCCTGGGAGTTGGTGCCGGACGGGGCGAAGACAGCCAGCCGGATCAGGTCCTGAAGCGTTTCTTTTTCCACGGGCGTTTGTTTGTAGTGCCGGCAGGACCGCCTGGAGCAGATGAGCCGGGCCAGGTCTGATGTGGGGATCCCCGTGCCCGGGGCCAGCCAGGCCGGGTCCAGGTCAAAGGCAAAAAACCGGTTCTGGCTGGGATCCAGTGCCGGGATATGGATGGCACTTTCCGGGCAGGCCGCCATGCAGTGGCCGCAGACCAGGCATTTTGCCGCGTCCGTGTCCGGGGCGGCATGGGCCGTGCGGTTTTCCAGGGAAATGATGTCTGAGGGGCAGACACGGACACAAGTTCCGCACCCCGTGCACCGGTCCGGGTCGATGTTCACAAAAGCAGATGTTAAACTCATGGATATCCTTTTTTCAGGGTGAAACCTACCATTTTTTATCAGAATCATATAATAAAAGACCATTCATGAAAACAACACAAGCGCATATGTTGCAAAAAGGAGGCGGTATGAAGAAAATCGGTCTGTTTCACCTGATCCTGATGCTGGTGCTGATGATATCCACCACGGCCCCGGCTGCCAACCCGTTTGCCATCAAGCTGGGGGTGGTGACCAAGCCGGGCGCGGCCCAGAACATCATGGCGGAAAAGTTCAAAAAACGGGTGGAAGCCCGGTCAGACGGGGCGTACACCGTCAAAATATTTCATTCCGCGTCCATCGGCAATGAAACGGAAATCCTTCAGCAGATCCAGATGGGCACCATCCACATGGGGGTGATCACGGGCGGGCCGTTTGACACCTTTGATCCCATTGTCCGGGTGATCAACTATCCGTTTCTGTTCAAAGACCATGACCAGGCCGACCGGATCCTGGACGGGCCTTTGGGGGACGAAATCCTGAAAAGCCTGGAGACTTCCGGGTTCAAGGGGCTGTGCTTTTCGGAAAACGGGTTCCGGAACCTCACCAACAGCAAGCGGGCCGTGACCGGGCCGGACCAGGTCAAAGGCCTGAAGATCCGGGTGATGTCTTCGGCCCTTCACAAAGCGATCTGGCAGGCGCTGGGCGCCAATCCCACACCCATGCCCTGGCCCATCTACACGGAACTGGAACAGGGCGTGATCGACGGCCAGGAAAACCCTCTGTGGGTGATGGAAGTATACAAATTCTATGAAATCCAGAAATTTATGACCCTGACCCGGCACGTGTATTCCCCGCACATCAATGTGGCCTCGCTGAACTGGTTCAACGGCCTGCCGGCAGCGGACCAGACATTGATAACAGAAGCGGCCGTGGAGGCGGCCCGGTTCCAGCGCAAAGACAACCGGGAAAAAAACGCGGCCCGGCTGGCCCTGGTCCGGGAAAAAGGCATGCAGGTGGCGGATGATCCGGATGTGGATGCCTTTCGGAAGCGGGTGGCCGGGCTCAAGGATCTGGACCTGTATCAGGCCCCCCGGGTTCAGGATTTGCTGATCCGGATGCTGGAGGCCGTCAAATAAAACAGATCCCCGCATATATCCCAGAGATCAGCCAAAAACTGAACCATTGGGTCAAAGGGCTGGTGTGCGTCATGGGCATGGTCATGGCCCTGGTGGTGGCTCTCCAGGTGGTATCCCGGTATATGTTCAATCATTCTTTGTTCTGGTCCGAGGAACTGGCCCGGTTTCTGCTGATCTGGCTGTCGTTTTTGGGCGCGACCGTGGCCTATTGTCACGGGGTCCATCCCGGGGTGGACAGCCTGGTGCGGCGGCTGCCGGCGATATGGAAAACCGGGGCCGCCCTGGCAGCGTATCTGGCCGGGGCCGTGCTGTTTACCGTGATGGTGGTCAGCGGCACCCAGTTCGCCTGGTTTGTCCGGCTTCAGATCTTTCCGGCCACAGGGATTTCCAAATGGATCATCATGGCCGTGGTCCCGGCAAGCGGGGCCATTTTCCTGGTGCACTGCCTGGCCGGAATATGCCGGGTGTTTGACACGGAGATGAATGAAAAAACGGAGCAGACCGGATGACCACGGAACTGCTGATCCTGACCCTGTTTTTTCTGTTTATGATCAACACCCCCATTGCCATTGCCATCGGCACGGCATCCCTGGCCGCCATTGCCGTGCAGGGAGACTTTTCATTGATGATGGTGGTCCAGCGCATGGTGGCGGGCACAGACTCGTTTCATCTCATGGCCGTGCCGCTGTTCATGTATGCCGGCACACTCATGGAAAAAGGCGGGATTTCCCAGCGGCTCATCGATTTTGCCAATGCCTTGACCGGATGGCTGCCCGGCGGGCTGGCCGCCGTGTCCATTGTGTCGGCCATGTTTTTTGCCGGGATTTCCGGATCTGCGGCCGCCGACACGGCCGCCGTGGGGGCCGTGCTGATCCCGGCCATGAAGCGGTCCGGGTATCCGTCTGATTTTTCCGCCGCCGTCCAGGCCTCGGGCGGGTCCCTCGGGGTGGTGATTCCGCCGTCCATTCCCATGATCATTTTCGGGTTTCTCACAGGCGCCAGCATCTCCCGGCTGTTTGCTGCGGGCATTCTGCCGGGCCTGCTTATCGGCGTGTCCCTGATCACGGTATCCACCCTGGTGGCAAAGAAAAACGGGTATGCGCCGGGGGCCGTTTTTTCCGTGCGGCAGATCATTGTCTCTTTCAAGCGGGCGTTTCTGGCTTTAGGGGCACCCATAATCATCCTGGGCGGAATCCTGTCCGGCATTTTCACGGCCACGGAATCCGCAGCTGTGGCCGTGGTCTATGCCCTGGGGGTGTCCATGACCGTGTACCGGCAGATCGGGATCAAAGACCTGGTCCCCATTTTCACCCAGGCCTCCATCACCGCATCCGTGGTGATGTTCATCATTGCCACGGCATCCGTGTTTTCCTGGATCGCGGCCATGGAAGATATCCCGGCGGCCCTGGCCGGCACGCTTTTGACCTGGACGGACAACCCCGTGCTGCTGCTCATGATGGTGAACCTGGTGCTCCTGGCGGCTGGGGTGTTTGTGGAAACCACGGCGGCCCTGATCCTGCTGGTGCCCATGATCACGGCCATGCTCCCGGCCCTGGGGATCGACCTGATCCAGCTGGGGGTCATCGTGGTGGCCAACCTGGCCATCGGCATGCTCACCCCGCCCATGGGCATCTGCCTGATCGTGTCCGCCTCCATTTCCGGGGACCGCATCAGCGCCGTGAGCCGCCGGGTGGTGCCGTTTCTCATCGTGCTGGTGGTGGACCTGGCCCTGATCTGTTTTTATCCGCCCCTGACCCTGTGGCTGTCCGGCCTGGTGGGGAGCAATTGAAAAAAGGAATCCTTCCCAAAGTAGGTTGCACGATCCATGTAATGGGTTATACCCAAAACCGTTCATCCTGACATTCGTTTTCCATTGAGAAAGCAGTGAGATACGGCCAGGGCGGAAAAACGAAACAGGTATTCAATGAGTTCCGGAACGGAAATGCTTTGATTGAATCCGCCCAGGTGGGGGCCGGTGCTCAGCAAAATATCCGTCTGTCCTTTCGGGGGTATGATTTTGACCCCCCTTTGATATAAAAACTGGTGATATTGTTCCTCTGCCATCCGGTTTTGATCCTGGATCCGCAGCACTTCCTCCATGTGCTCATCATATCCCATGGTCTGAATCAATGCACGGGTGAGCCGGGGGATAGTCTGCAAGAGCTCTTGGGGCAGGCCCGTTTTGCACAGTCCTTTAAAATAATTCTCGCTCACGTCTGCGATCATGGATTCAAACGCTGCCCCGTCAAACAGATCCCGTGTGTCTTCAGGGGTTGCGTCCGGAGTCAGACCTCTGCGGTCCGGGGCCTTGTTTCTGAAAACACTACCGATCACCAGGATGAAGCTCAAGAGATGTTCGCCAATGTAATGGCGCAGTCCGGCCCCGGTATCAATTTGTTCGATGTGTTCGAAATCCCTGGGGCCGGAACGGGCAAAGTTGGGATATTGACAGGAATCCAGCCACTGGTCCAGACGGCCGGCATGTTCCCACAAATACGCCCCCTGATCGTTGCGCCGCCGCTGCTGGACCCGGTTATGAAACAAGGGAATCAACGCCGTATGGACGATGCCCTTCACGGTCATCTGGCCCAGGATCCGGGCATTTTTGATGAACACATCTCGGGTCCATGACATGGGTTGGAGACATCCCGGATCGTTGGGGTACTCATAATAGCCGGGGCAGGGCGAAAACGCAATGCAGTGCTGCTTGTACAGGAAAGAAGGGGTGTCACCGGGCAGATCAGAGGTGATGGTAAACACCCGGTGCCCTTTGTGTTCAATCGGCACGGGCGTATCAAAACCGCCGGCAGCCATATCTCCCCCGGACAACTGCAGTCGGGTGAGCCAGGCCGCCTCCCGGGCCAGGTCCGTGATATTGTCGGCGCTGGTGGCAAATTTCAGCACAACACAGGCGGTGCCGGATGTGTTGATGATCAGGCTCCGGCCCTGCCATCGGGTCTGCTTCAACTCTGCCGCAGACCCGGGCACAAGCCCGTTCAGATCTACCGGCAGAACAGACAAAGGATCCATGACCCAAGGATCGGATGCCGCCGGTTCCCATGGCAGCTCTCCTAAGGCCTGGTTCACGGCCCGCAGGCGTTTTCCGTGAGAGGTATACAAAATATCGTTGAGTGCCTGAATGATGCTTTTTGACAACGGTTCTTTAACCCGGGCGGCAAGCCGGATCAAGGCTTCGGCAGCTTCATGAAACAGAAAATACGACTGCTTCTGTTTTTCAAACCGGGGGGACCGGATGAGGCCGGTCAATGTGTTCACCGTGTCGGCGCCGATGGTGTCCGGGTATTTGTCCATGTGGCCGGCCACATATTTGACCGCCATGTAAGCGCCTGAAAAATCTTTGATCCCGCGGTTGATCAGGGCCTGGGTGCGGCACAACTCCGTCTGTTCGTGACAATCATCGATTGGACGTGTCTGCAAACAATCTGCCACCGATTCATGCAGTGGTAGCTTGCAGAGGGATAATTTCATTCTCAATTTTTGTCATATTTTGTTTGGCAATTTTGAGGTCATAACTGATTTGCAGGTTCATCCAGAATTGTGGGGTGGTGTTGAAATATCTAGCTAACCTGAGAGCCGTATCAATGCTAACCCCTCTCTTTTGTCTTATCACATCATTGATTCTAGGTGCTGATACGCGCAAGGCAACAGCCAGCGCATTAGCACTCATATTTAATGGTTCTAAATACTCTTCTTTGATTATTTCTCCAGGATGGATTGCTCGCATATTATTCATAATTTATTCCTCCTAATGGTAGTCTGTTATCTCTACATCGTAAGGCTCATCAGACCATGCAAAGCATACACGCCACTGTTTATTGATTCTTATGCTGTACTGCCCTTGTCTGTCTCCCCCAAGTTTTTCAAATCGATTACCGGGTGGAGATCGTAAATCAAGCAGTTCATCTGCACTGTCAAGCATTTGGAGCTTACGTTCTGCTATCGCCTGAAAAGCTCTGAATTGCTTTGGGCTTTTTCCTTCGTAAAGAGATTTTGTACGCTTGCATTTAAAATTTTTTATCATAATTAAAGATATAACGGCTTACATTAAATGTCAAACATTGTATTTTGAGGAAGAGAACGATTGCCTCACCTGCCGGAAGGAGAATATAGGGGATGTAGCGCATCCATTGCGCGCAGCACATTATTTTTTAACAATTTTACCGAGCTGGAAATTACAGAGGGGATAAATGATAATGAATCGTTTTTTGATCCAGCCTCTCCTAAACCGAATCGGCCCTGACTGTCACCTGAGCTGACAGGTTAGGCCTCCATGTAGTATGCTTTGGCAATGTTGGTGATCCGGACAATAAAGTCCGTCTTCGCCTTTGTGTATGCGACCCGATCATTGGCATGGGTATTGGACAATTTCCGTTTGAGATTGCCATAATCCTTTGCCACGTGCGGATGTTCAATGAGGTAGTCCCGAAAGAGCAGCCGATCCCAAAGCTCGAAATGTGCTTCGACCATGTGAATATGGTGGGTTCTGTTTCCGCCTGCATCCCGTTTGATGAACCATGCATAGAAGGGCGGCGTGTCGTGGCCCCACATTGGCCGCCAAAAGAAGTCGTATCCCTTTGGCTCGAGTATCGGGGGAACCTTTTGCCTGGTTTCATCCAGTGAGGTTACCTCGACCAGCATATCGACAATAGGCTTCGCCGCCAGACCAGGAACCGCTGTACTGCCGAAGTGCTCAATACGTTTGACCCGCGTTTTGGGCAGACAGGACAGAAGGTGAGCCTTCTCTTCCTTAAACAGCTTAGGCCAACGAGGATCGTATGGAACGACGGCAACATCTTCCTTCACAACCCGGGCAACCTTTTCTTCAAGTGTTTCCATCTCTTATTTCATTGCGCCAACGCCAGTTTCACCGGCGGCCAAACCGGTGGCAAATTAACGAAAATTTTGCCAAGACCACTTAACTTTAGACCTGCAGCGGCGCTAAGCGGTCCGGTGTAAATATTTGTTGGGCTACGCTTGTGCAAGTGTATATTTATAAAACTTGGTGTCTACAGTCATGACGGGAAAAGAATCAGGCAAATCATTCTTTTCGATTTCAGTAAAAGCATTCTTCTCATAAAACCTGTGAGCTGCAATAAATTTTGGTGTTGTGCCTAAATAAATGTTTGTATAGTCTTTTTGCTCACACCAATTGATTAGTTTTTTCAATAATTCTTGAGCTACGCCAGAAGCAGCACCACGATATTCTGCTTTTACAAACATTTTTCGTAATGCACCTTCTTGATTGCCAATATCTATCAATGCAATGGTTCCGACTACTTCTGATCCAATCAAAGCCACCCAGAAATTACCATTTCCCTTTTGATAAAATGCTGGAATATCCAGTATATCTGGTTGTGCATCCAGTGTGATAGGAATATTAAACTCGGATTGTTGAATAGGCAAAATGAGATCCACAACACCTGAAAGATAAATCTCTGAAAATGGCTGAATTTCAATCATATCTATTTTTCTTTATTAGGCCAACGTGCCGGTCACCGGTTGCCATGCAGCACAGCGTAATGGCAATCCGGTGCACTGGTCTGTTATGTTGTTTTTTTCTCGGCAAGATTGTTTTTTAGAATCGTAAGCATTTCCTCAATTTCATTTTCATTCACCACGAGCGGCGGCATAAGCCGAATTGACTTTTCTTTTGGTGAATTAATCAGAAGCTTGTCATTGAGGCATTTGTTTACCAAATCAGGTCCTTTTGTTTCCATTAAACCCAAAAAAAGCGTGATTTAAGTAGAAGATATCAGTAAAAAAAGGTCGAAACGCCCGCCAATAAAGTGTATAATGATTTTACCCAAAACAAAAACACAAAACTGGAAAGGCGTTTCGAGTGAGTATGAATATCGACAAAAAACTGGCAAAACGCAAGAGAAAAATCAGCAAAAAGCTTAAAAAAAAGAACTGGACACAGCAGCCTCATCCCATGTTCAAAGCATCCAACATTCATTATGAATTTGATGGCCGTCATCAGGGTATTTCCTATGGAGGGATTGGGTTGATCCATCTTCTTGCACGGAAGACCGGTTTGCTCAAAGAAATTGACAATAATCTTGAACTTCTCAAACGTCATTTGCCCTATCATGAATCAGATCATGTCGCCAACATGGCCTATAACATCCTTGCCGGCGGAACCTGTCTGGAAGATATCGAGCTGCTGAGAAAAAATCCGGCCTGGAGACAATATTTTTTTCCGTATCATGACACCCCTCCTTCAAAAAAGTTTTTTGCTCCGGGTGTAACATAAAAAAATATCTCCTGTCCTCGAGTCCATCTTTGCAATTATCCGGGATCGCCCGGTATGGCTGCGATAAAAATTTTTACCGCGTCCATCTTTGCAATCATCGGAACCAGCCAGAACTCTGTCGATGGTCATGTTAAATTGAGCCAAAAATGGTCATTTGAAACTGAGCCACTAGGGAATTGAACAAGGGGGATCTTTTTTCAATCCCCCTTGTTCAACTTCCCGAGTAAATGCATATGTTGCTGCATTTACCCGGGACAATCGTGGAGAGTTTATGAAAAAAAGGAGACCATTTTGGACATACTGGATCTGCACAGGTTCGGCTTGACCCAGCGGGCCATAGCCCGGCGCCTGGGCATAAGCCGTAACACCGTCAAAAAATACCTTGAAGCCCCGGAAAGCTGCTTGAAAAATCCAAAGCCATATCATCGCACGAGCATTCTTGATCCTTATCACGGTACCATCACAGCTTGGCTTGATGAAGACGAATATTACACCGCCACCTGGATTTATGACCGCCTTGTCAACCAAGGCTATGCCGGCAGTTATGAAACAGTGAAGCGAAAGGTCGGTAAACTCAAGAAACAAAAACAGAAAATTGCCTACATGCGATTTGAGACAGAACCCGGTCACCAGGCCCAGGTGGATTTCGGAGAATTTCAGGTTGAACTTCCCGATGGCAGTGTCAGAAAGCTGTACCTGTTTTCAATGATTCTGGGATATTCCCGGAGAATCTATACAGAGTTGATCGAACGATGCGACATGCCAAGCTTTCTAGACTGCCATATACACGCCTTTGAGTACTTCGTCGGCGTCCCGGATCAGATACTCTATGATCGCATGAAAAATGTGTATATCGCCAAGCTGGCTGGAAAGGACAAATTTAACTCTACCCTGATAGGATTTGCCGTTCATTACGGATTCGTTCCCAAAGTAGCCCCTGCTTATGCTGCTTGGGTTAAAGGGAAGGTTGAACGTCCTTATACCTTCATCCGGGAAGGGTTCTGGCGAGGATACGGTTTTGTCAACTTAATCAGGGCCAACAAAGACCTCTGGTCTTGGATTTTAAAAAAGGATGAACGGATCCATGGCACCACCCATGAAAAAGTCAGCGCCCGGTTTAAGCGGGAGCAGCCACATTTAAATGCACTGCCTCCGCAGCCGTTTGATACCTCATATCGTATTTACCGGCAGGTGTATAAAGACTGCACTGTCCACTTTCATGGAAACCGCTATGTCGTCCCCCACACCCTGGTAGGAGAACAGGTCATCCTTCGCTCGAAAGATGGACAGCTACGCATTTTTCAAAATAGTTGGCTGGTAGTTACCTATGACATCCCATCAACAAAGGGAAATCTGGTCCAGAAGAAGAGATTCTACGAAGCCTTAAAAAAAGACATGGACATGAATCGGCGCAAATATCACCATGCCCAGAAAAGTAAGGGACGGGCAAAGCAGACGATCAGTCCCCAGAAACCCCAATATGACATGGATGTTGAGGTCCGTTCCATCTCTGCATATGAAGAAATACTGCAGGAGGTGTTTGCATGAGTAATACCCTTGTAATGGATCGCATTGAATCCAACCTCACCCGATTAAAGCTCCCCCGGATTTATGAAGTTTTAGGCGGCCTTGCCAAGACGGCCGAGGAACAGGGAAAAAGCTATCTGTCTTTTCTCGATGAACTGCTCGAAGAGGAAGTGGCGGCAAAAGAGCAGCGCCGCATCGAAACTGCACTAAAAATATCAGGACTACCGTATATCAAAAGCATAGATGAGTTTGACTTCGCCTTCCAACCCGGCCTGGATAAACAGAAAATCATGGGACTTTTTGACTTAAGTTTTATCCGTGAGAAAGGCAATGTAATTTTCCTTGGCCCTCCCGGTGTGGGAAAGACGCATCTTGCGGTATCCCTTGCGCTGAAAGCGTGTCAGTCCGGCATGAGTATCTATTTTACCAACATGGAGGATCTGATTATCAAGCTGCGAAAGGATCACGAAGCTGGAAAGCCGGGTAAGGGCCGTGGGTACTATAAATCCTCCCTGGTCGTTGTGGATGAAGTGGGTTACACACCTATCACACGGGAAGAGTGCAATTTGTTCTTTCGTTTTATTGCTAACCGGTACGAGAAGAGCAGCACCATTATCACGTCAAATAAGGCATTCGGAGACTGGACAGAACTGTTCCATGACCCGATCATCGTGACTGCCATCCTCGATCGACTGCTTCACCACAGCGCCGTCATTAATATTAAGGGTAACAGTTACAGACTGAAAGGCAAAAAAGCATGAATGCGGGCAGTAAGGAAGGGGCTAAAGTCACATCGAATATGGCCCTGTATTTTTGTAAAACGGGGCACAATTATCTAAAATGCCCTAATATCGGTAATCTTCAGCGATCGTCTTACCATTAGGAGGTGTGCATATGGTAGAAAACCGTGGAGGATACAGGGGAAAACCAAAGCCAAAACTACCACCACACTTGAAACGGGTTCATGTCAATGCCCGTATACAAAAGTGGATGCTTGATGAACTCAAAAAGAGAGGTGAAGTCGGAATAATGCTGGAATATATATTGATCGACGCCGGTTTTAAATATCATGATCCCATAACAAAAAAAGGCAAAGGAGATTTATAAAATGAATCGGTGTGGCTCATTTTTGATGACCATAAATGGCTCAATTTCTCGTGACCCTTGACAGCCAGCTTCTGCCTTTGCCATAAAGCCTTTCTGGCACGCTGGCAGTCTGGATGGGAGCAATAGCCCTGAAGTTTGTTTCGCGGTTTAAAGAAAATGCCACAGCCCAGACAGGGAATAGGATCCATGCTCCCTCCACGTAACGGTTACAAGGCGAATTAAATGGAGGGAATTATATATGATTATAAAATCGGTTAACGGAATTAAAATATCAGTGGCTGGATCACAACCCTTGAAATTGGCTGGGAAAAAATCCCTGAAAATGGCTGGGAATTAAATCCCCGATCCCAATTAGTACCGAGCCTCGTGCCTCGGCACGGTTACTAATCCTTCATTTGTTACATTTCATTTAGGCATGATAGGGTTTCTTATACAAAAGCAGATCTACCAAGGATAAGCAATTAATCCAATGGGTCTGATTGAACGATTTTAAAAGAGTGTATGGTTATTGCTTTTTTAGCATCAGGAAGTTTGATTTGTATTTTAACTTCACCCTCAGCTTTGATTCTAAATGGGGTTAATTTTACAAGCAATTTAACATCATTATCATCTTTCGCTTTGTCCGGTGGTGCTACAAACTTAAGTTGTTCTGCTTCTACTTTTGGAGCTTTTACAATAACATTGATCTCAGATGTTTCCGTTTGCATTTCCTCAAGCGAGATCATTATAGCTAAACTAGGCAGAATATATGGAATTTCATCAACAACAAGATCTCTATCTTGTATCCCCATTAAGGAGATTTTACCATCGATTTCCAATCTAATATCGTCACAAACTAATGTGAATATTTTTTTTGCTATCTTCATATGTTTAATTTAATGCATAAAAAGGTTAGAAGTCTTTTCGTGATCCCAATCAGCGGTTCGGACTACATAATTTTTACTTTTATTGCTTCTCAACTGTTTCCCACCCTGAAAAATTGTTGAGACACAAGTTAATTGTTCTATCTTGTTAAGCCTTTTTTCGATTTGATACTTAATATGATTTTCAGAAAGGAGTTGGACCATATAAGTATTTAAAGACACGCCTTCTCTCTCGGCCTGTTTGCTTAGTTTGGCATGAAGATTTTTGGGTAACCGCAATCGAGTTTGTCCGCTGTAGCTTTCAAACGTTTGTGGAGCAGGGATCTTGCAACCATCCTCCTTAAAGACTTCAATAAAACCTTTAAGGGCCATTTGAGCTTCTTCTATTGCTTCTTCAGGCGTTTCTCCATAAGCAGATAGGCCTGGAAATTCAGGAACGGTAGCTATATATCCTTCATCTTCTTCGCTATAAATGATATTAATAGAATATTTTTTCATAATTATTTATTCTCCTTGATTAAGTTATTGTCGTCAATAAAAGTAATCAATTGAGACACTTGATATTTTTTCGCCTTGCTATTGTCACGTTTATCAGGTTGAAAATTCATCATTTTTTTATAAACAGGATGTTTATAAATTTTATGACTTCCACTTTGGTTTCTAAATTCAAACCCGACTTCTTCTGCTAAATTACAGATTTCATGAAATTTTGCATTTGTCGGCGATTCATTTAATTTTTTATATAATTTTATCTTTCTTTCTGTCATACATGTAATTCTTGTACCGTATACGGTACCAGAAAGTCAATATAAAATAGCAGTTTTTTTCCGTTCATTTGGTCCATGTTGTTTTATTGGGGTTGAAATGTAACAGTCATTATATATCATGACGTAAATGACAGATTCCTCCTCGCTTTCCAACCCTCATATGTTTTCCTTATTGTGATGTCAACAAAAATTACATATATTGACGATACGCTTTGACATATAATCAATAATTTCAGGAATACCATGACCACGAATCGCGAAACAGCCGACCTGGCCGGTTTTTGCCGTGCCCAGGGAATCAGTCCAGGGAAAATAAAATATTACACTGGATGGCTGGATCAATTTTTCCAGTTTTATCAGGGCGGAACAGATGATGTTTCAAACGAAGCTCTCATTGCTTTTCCTGTACCGGGAGGTTTTGGAAATAGAATTCGGGGATTTCAGAAACACGATCCGGGCAAAACAACGCACCCGCATCCCTGTGGTGCTGTCCAAAGAGGAGATCAGGGAATTGTTCAGCCATGTTTCCGGCATTCATGCGCTGATACTGAAACTGATATACGTCGGCGGCATGCGTTCACACCCTCCGGCATTCCTTTACCACGCACTTGCTTCAGGACGGATATGATATCCGCACCGTGCAGGATCTGTTAGGCCATAAGGATCTGAACACGACCATGATCTATATCCATATATTGAAGCGGGAACCCGGCGGCGGCGTGCGTCCGGCGGAATTTCTGAAATAACCGGGACGGGCCGGCTGCCTCCCCCCCTACTGCCGGATGCCGGCTGTGGTGATCAGGTCCGAGGCTTCCGTGGCCAGGGTGAGCAGCACGGAGATATACTGTTTTTCGATGGCGTCCAGGGAATATTCTCTGGATGGAAAATCCAGGCTCACTGCCCCCACCACGGATTTGGTCTGTAAGTTCATCATGGGGGCCCCGATGCTGATCACACCGGTCATATATTCCTTGTTATTGATGGAATACCCCCGTGTCCGGGTGTTCCGGATATCTTTCCGGATCTCGTCGATGTCCGCCAGGGTGTGGGGGGTCAGTTTTTTGGGCACCAGGTCGGCAAAATAGTGTTCCAGGTCGTCGGGGCCCAGGTTGGCCAGCACGATCTTTCCCATGGCCCGGGCATAGAGTTCGTCCATGATCAGGGGCAGGTGGAACGACACCAGGTTGGGCATTTCCCGGCGGTACAGGGAAATCAGCTTGAATCCGTCAATGAGCGCGGAATCAATGGATATGTGATGTTCGAAAAAGGTCTTGTCAATGATGGGCTTGATGCCCTGATAGATATCAAACCCGTGAAAGCATTCATGGCCCATGGAAAACGCCTTGGGCCCTAAGCGCAGGGATTTGTCAGTGACACTTTTGCGCAGATATCCCAGCTGGATCAGGGTGTTGACCAGACGGTAGGTGGAAGTTTTGTTGATCCCGGTTAGCGTGGAAATTTCCGTCAGGGACCGGGACGGGTGTTCCCGGCCGAACAGGTCTAAAATCGACAGGCCTTTTTCCAGGGTTTTAGAAAAATATTGGTCTTTTTTACTGGACATCTTATATCCTGATTGTTGTCTGATCCAGATGTATCTTATCATATAATGACGGAAATACGATCTGGTTTGTGTCATACTAAACACAGAATCTGGTGCATATCATATTTGGCAGTTCCATGAAATACAAAACATTGATAAAAATTTAAAAAAGGGGTTGACATTAATAAATATCTCTTTTAAATTCGATTATAGGATTGGAGTTACTATTATAGTAACAAATTTGAGTACTAAATCAAACAGAGGGGGAATTCGCATGAAAAAATTATTTCTTTTTTTAACATTGGCCGTGATGTCCGTTTGCCTGGTGATACCATCCCAGGTATTTGCTGAAAAAGTATTGAAACTGGGATTCGGGGATCCCATCAACTCCGACCAGGGTGCCATTGCCAAACAGTTCAAATACCTGGTGGAAGGGTACACGGGCGGTGATGTGAAAATTCAGCTCTTCCCGGGCAGCGCCCTGGGAAATGAAACGGAAATGCTCCAGAACACCCGCAGCGGCGAACTGGACCTGTGCATGCTCTCTGTCCCCAACCTGTCCCCGTTTTCACGGAAAATCAACATCCTGACCTTCCCTTATGTGATCAAGAGCATGCGGGATGCCGTCACCATCACCACGGGAAAACTGGGTGCACAATGGAACGACATCCTTCAAAAGGAAGCCGGAATCCGGATTCTGGCCTGGACCTATTCCAATTTCCGTCATCTGACCAATTCCAAACGCAAAATCACCAGTATGGCTGATCTGAAAGGCTTGAAAGTCCGGGTCCCCCAGAACGCCCTGATGATCGCATCCTATGAAGCCTGGGGCGCGAATCCCACCCCCATGGCATGGCCGGAAACCTTTACCGCGCTGCAGCAGGGCGTGGTGGACGGTCAGGACAATCCCTATATTGTCAACTACACCATGAAATTTCAGGAAGTACAGAAATACATCACACCGCTGCATTACCAGTTCTCGTTGCAGCCCATGATCATCGGTGAAAAACATTTTCAGAAAATGGATCAGAACCTCAAGGACATCCTGATCCGGGCCGGCATCGAAGCCCAGCAGTATTGTGTGCTGTTCCAGATGGAAGAATCTGAAAAAGCCCTCCAGGCCATGCTGGACGCCGGCATGGAATACAGTGAATTTTCTGACGAAGACAAAATGATTCAAGTGGCCAAGGAAAAAGTGTGGCCTGAATACTATGACAAAGTCGGCGGCAAAGACGCTGTCATGGAAGTGGTGGCAGAGCTTGAAAAAGCGGATAAAGCCAGACAGGCCCAGTAATCACCTGCCTGGTATCAACGGTTGAAGCCGAAGAGGGTGCTCTGTAATCCAGGGCACCCTCCTTGAAAAAATTTTTTGGTGAGGAGCAGAAAAGTGACTCTCAGCCGCGTGCTTAAAACGTCAATCACGATCCTGGATAATATCGAAGGATATCTGTGTAAATTTTTCTTGAGCTTTTTTGTCATCCTCCTGTTCTTTCAGGTGATCATGCGGACCGTTTTCCAGAATTCGCTGGCCTGGAGCGAGGAAGCATCCCGGTTCGCCTTTGTCTGGTTCGCCTTTCTGGGCGCATCCTATGCAGCCCGGCTGGGGGCCCATAACCGGGTCACCTTTCAGTTCAAACTGTTTCCAAAAATCGTGGGCGATGTGTCCCAGCTCATCGCCGACGGCATATGGCTGGTGTTCAACGCCATCATGACGGTTAAAAGCATTGAAGTCATCCGGGATATGATGGAATATCCGTTTTATTCGCCGGCCCTGGATATCCCCATGCAGTATATTTACATGCTGTTTCCCTTCACATTCACCCTCATGAGCATCCGGATCATCCAGGTCAATATCCTGAAACACATTCTGAAAAGAGACATCGTGGATGTGGACGATATTTCGACAGATCTGGAAGATATCAAGCGGGACATGAAAATCGATTCAAACGATGAAGGGAGGATGGCATGATTTCATCGGTATTGTTCGGCGCATTCGGCATTCTTCTGGTGATCGGTGCCCCCATTGCCGTGGCCTTGGGCATGGCGGCCATGGCTGCATTCATGTCCATCGGCAAGGATGTGACCACCCTGGTGCAGATCGCCTATAACGCGGTCAATTCGTTTCCGGTCATGGCCCTGCCGGCTTTTATCCTGTCCGGGGCTTTGATGCAGGGATCCGGCATTTCCAGGCGCCTGGTGGCAGTGGCTGAAGTTCTGGCAGGCCGGATGGCCGGAGGCCTGGGTGCCTCCACGGTGCTGGCCTGCCTGTTTTTCGGCGCCATATCCGGGTCCGGTCCGGCCACCACGGCCGCCGTGGGCATGCTCATGATTCCGGCCATGACCAGAAAAGGATATGACCGCGGCTATGCCTCGGCTGTCACGGCGTCTTCCGGGGGCTTAGGTATTGTGATTCCCCCCAGTATTCCCATGGTGATCTATGGGGTGACGGCCAGCGTATCCATCACCCAGCTGTTCATCGCCGGGGTGTTTCCCGGCCTGCTCATCGCATCCGGTATCATTATTCTCAACTATGTGATCAGCAAAAAAAAGGGATACAAACCCAATGAGGACGAATGGTCTTTAAAGAAAACCCTGGTGACCATCAAGGATGGATTCTGGGCTTTGATGGCGCCGGTAGTGATTCTGGGCGGCATATATTCCGGGTTTTTCACGCCTACGGAAGCCGCCATTGTCTCGATTTTCTATACCCTGTTCGTGGGCATTTTCATCTACCAGGAGCTCAAACTGCCCGCCATTTTCAAGTCTTTGGATTCCACCACCTGGCTGTCGGGCCGGGTGTTGATCATCCTGTTCACGGCCCAGGCATTCGGCCGGCTCCTGGTGCAGTACAAGATCCCGGATGCCATTGCCGCCTGGCTGCTGGCCCTGACCGGCAATGTGTTCATTATCTGGGCACTGGTCATCATTTTCCTGATCATGATCGGCATGTTCATGGAGACCCTGGCCACCATAATGCTGGTGACACCCGTGCTTTTGCCGGTCATGACCAGCCTGGGCGTAGACCCCATCCATTTTGGCGTGGTACTGGTGATGTGTTGTGAAATCGGGTTTGAAACACCGCCGTTAGGGGAAAACCTGTTCATTGCATCCGGTATCGGAAAAGTGAGTATCGAAGAAATATCGGTCAAGGCGATTCCCTTTTCCATTGTGGAGATCCTGGCCGTGTTTACTGTGGCCTATATCCCGGGATTCTGCCTCTGGCTGCCCAAAGCGTTTGGATATTGATATCTTCAAAAGAATCAGAACAGATAATGACACAACAGATGCGTGACCTTAATCAAATATGGAGAACACGATAAATGCAGCATTTAAAAAAAGCGGTGAAAACCGCTGAATCCCACAGTGAAACCATCCGGCCGGCCGTTGAAAAGATGCTGGCCGATATCCGGGCGGACCGGGAAAAAGCCGTGGAAGCTCTGGCACTGAAGTTTGACAACTGGACCGACCCGTTCATTCTCAGTGAAGAGAAAAAACAGCAGTTGATTGACACGGTTCCGGACTCTGTCAAAGAAGATATCCGGTTTGCCCACCAGCAGGTGTCGGCGTTTGCCAAAGCCCAGCGGGACAGCATCAAAGAATTTGAAACCCAGATTTATCCCGGAGTCCGTCTGGGACAGCGCATTATTCCCATGGATGTGGCCGGGTGTTATATCCCCGGGGGCCGTTTCGCCCATGCCTGTTCCGCTGTCATGAGTGTGGCCACGGCCAAGGCGGCCGGTGTGAAAACCGTGATTGCCGCCTCCCCTCCCCGGGGAAAGAGCATTGATCCGGCCGTGGCCTATGCCATGGACATATCCGGAGCCGATATCATTCTGGAGATGGGCGGGGTCCAGGCCATTGCCTCCATGGCCTTCGGACTGTTTACGGGAAAACGGGCCAATATTCTGGCCGGTCCCGGCAATGCCTATGTGGCGGAAGCCAAGGCCCTGCTGGCCGGATCCGGTGTATGCGCCATCGATGTATTTGCCGGACCCACGGAATCCGCCGTGATTGCCGATAACACGGCCGATCCCATGACCATTGCCGTGGACCTGGTGTCCCAGGCCGAGCATGGGTATGACTCTCCGGTGTGGCTGTTCACTGACTCCAGACAGCTGGGGGAACAGGTATTGAAGATAATGCCCCATGTAATCGATGATCTGCCGGATCCGGAAGTGGCTGCCGCATCCTGGCGGGATTATGGGGAAATTGTCCTGTGTGACGACTGGCAGGAGATGGCTGCAGTCAGCGACCAATATGCCCCCGAACATGTCCAGGTGATGACCAAAGACAACCAGTGGTGGTGCGATCGCCTCACGGCCTATGGCTCTCTGTTTATCGGGGATTACTGTACCGTGGCCCAGGGAGACAAATGTTCGGGCACCAACCACATACTGCCCACCCGCAAAGCCGGGTATTA
This sequence comes from Desulfotignum balticum DSM 7044, assembly GCF_000421285.1. Taxonomy (GTDB): domain Bacteria; phylum Desulfobacterota; class Desulfobacteria; order Desulfobacterales; family Desulfobacteraceae; genus Desulfotignum; species Desulfotignum balticum. The sequence goes on along the minus strand of NZ_ATWO01000003.1, from coordinate 99,618 downwards.
TTCCGGCGGCCTGAACGTGCACAAATTTCTCAAAATCTGCACATTTCAGGAAATTGAAAAACAGGCCTGTCTGGAAATCAGCTCCCGGGCCTCCCGGTTGTCCCGGGTGGAGGGCATGGAAGGTCATGCCCGGGCCTGTGACTGGCGGCTGAAAAAATTCTTCCCGGATCAGGAATGGGATTTCAATGTCTATTCCCAGAAACATTACTCATAACCGTTGTCAGAATACCAAGGTGGATGGATATGCCTGTACAAACCGATCAACCCATGATGTTTTCAAAAAGCTTTACCCGGCAGGAACCCATTTCCCAGCCGGCCATTGACAGTGCCGTCCGTGTATTGCAGTCGGGACGGCTTCACCGGTACAATGTGGTCAAAGATGAGGTTTCTGAAACCGCGCTGCTGGAAAAAGAGTTTGCCGCATATATGGGCAGCCAATACTGTCTTGCCTGCGCCTCCTGCGGCAGTGCCATGTATCTGGCGTTGAAAAGCGCCGGGGTCAGACCCGGGGACCGCATTCTGTGCAATGCCTATACCCTGGCACCCGTGCCGGGCGCCATCCATAACACGGGGGCTAAAATCATTCTGGTGGAGATCACGGATGACTATACCATCGATTTTGACGACCTGGCGGCCAAGGCGGCGGAAAAGGATGTCAAATGGTTCATGATGTCTCATATGCGGGGCCACATTGCCGACATGGACCGGATCATGGAGATATGCCGGCAGCAAGGGATCACGTTGATCGAAGACTGCGCCCACACCATGGGGGCCCGGTGGAACGGAAAACTGTCCGGTTCTTTTGGCACGGCCGCCTGCTTCAGCACCCAGACCTACAAGCACATGAACTCCGGCGAAGGGGGTCTGCTGGTCACGGATGATCCGGACCTGATGGCCAGAGCCATCATCTATTCCGGGTCTTACATGAATTATGACCGACACCTGTCCCGGCCGGATGATGCCGTGTTTGAATCAATCCGGGAACTGGTGCCCAATTATTCCTGCCGCATGGACGACCTGCGGGCCGCGATTCTAAGACCCCAGCTCAAGATCCTGGATGACCAGTGCCAAAGGTGGAACCGGCGGTATCAGTTCCTGGAATCCCGGCTGAATCAGATCCCGGGCCTTTTCTGTCCAAAGCGGGACCCAAAGGAGCAGTATGTGGGCAGCTCCATCCAGTTTAACCTGAACACGGAGGATCCCACCGTGATCCTCCGGTTTCTGGATACCTGCCTTTTGCGGGGCGTGGAACTCAAATGGTTCGGCAACAAACGGCCGGTGGGATTCACCAGCGCCTACAGCAGCTGGAAATATTTTGACAATCTGCCCGAATTGCCTAATACTGACCGCATATTGGCCGGCATGTGCGACATGAGAATTCCCCTGACCTTTGATCTGGCGGACTGTGAATCAATTGCCCAGATCATTGCAGATGTGGCGGCCAGTGTGCTGCCCCGTGAACCTGAATAAAAAAATGGAGACCACAAACCATGAACAGACAGATTATTGCCACAGACAACGCCCCAAAAGCCATCGGCCCATATTCCCAGGCCGTGGCCGCCAACGGATTTTTGTTTACTTCCGGCCAGCTTCCCATTGATCCGGCAACGGGTCAGCTGGTGACAGGGACCATTGAGGAACAGGCCCATCAGGTTTTCAAGAACCTGTCCGCCATTGCCAAAAGCGCCGGCGCCGGGCTGGCAGATGCCGTGAAAACGACTGTTTTTCTGTCGGATATCAACAATTTCAAGGCGGTCAACGCCGTGTATGACCAGTATTTCACAGAACCGTTTCCTGCCCGCAGTGCGTTCCAGGTTGGGGCTTTGCCCCTGAACGCCGCCATTGAGGTGGAAGCGGTTTTTCAATTGCCGTCATAAAACAAGCACCATTTAAAAAAACAATATATAAAAAGGAACCCCATGAATTTTACACGATTTCCCAGACGAAAATATATTCAGACCCCCACTGCCATTGAACCCATGCCTGCATTGAGCCAGGCGTTGGGCGGAAAAGTCAACCTGTTTGTCAAACGCGACGACCAGCTGCCCGGTGCTGCCGGGGGCAACAAAACCCGGAAACTGGAGTTCTGCATTGCCGATGCCATGGAAAAAAAAGCAGACACCATCATCACCTGCGGTGCCGTGCAGTCCAACCATTGCCGGCTGACCCTGGCATGGGCCGTCAAAGAAGGGCTTGACTGCCATCTGATTCTGGAAGAACGGGTAAAGGGCAGTTACAAGACAGATGCCAGCGGCAACAATTTTCTGTTTCAGCTGCTGGGAGTCAAGAGCATCGAGGTGGTGCCCGGCGGGAGCGACATGATGGGGGCCATGGAAAAAAAGGCAGCCGGGTTGTCTGAAGAAGGCAAAACGCCTTATATCATTCCCGGCGGGGCCTCCAATGCCATCGGGGCCTTAGGATATGCCGCCTGTGCCGCAGAAACCATGACCCAGCTCAATGACCTGCACTTAAACATTGATCACATTGTTGTGCCGTCGGGTTCCGCCGGGACCCACGCCGGCATGGTGGTGGGCATGACGGCCATGGAAACCGGCATCCCCGTGAGCGGGATGAATGTGTCCAGAGAAAAGACGGTCCAGGAAGAGATCGTTTACAAACTGGCAAAAGAGACCGCAGCCAAGCTGGGGGTCAAAAAGGAAATCCCCAGAGACAGTGTGGTGTGTTTTGACCAGTATGTGGGACCGGGATATTCCATTCCCACGGACAGTATGGTGGAGGCCGTGAAACTGTTTGCGCAGACCGAAGCGATTCTGCTGGATCCGGTGTACTCGGGCAAGACTGCGGCCGGCCTTGTTGATCGGGTGAGAAAAGGCCATTTCGCTCCGGGCACCAATGTGCTGTTTCTGCACACGGGCGGATCACCGGCCCTGTATGCGTACATGGATTCCTTCAGAAAATGATATAACCCTGCGGCCGCCTTGTATCGTCAGGCGGCCGCGCCAACAAACACGGCAGCCGAAAAAATGACACAAAAAAACGAAAAAGTGGCAGGCATCATCGGCGGCATGGGACCCGAGGCCACGGTGGACCTGATGCAGCGGATCATCCGCCTGACACCAGCCATGGATGACAAAGACCATATCCGGTGCATCGTGGACAACAATCCCAAGGTACCCTCCCGCATCAAAGCCATCATCGAAGGGAACGGTGAAGATCCCGGCCCGGTCATGGCGGACATGGGACGGCGCCTGGAGGCCTGGGGCGCGGATTTTCTGGTGATCCCCTGCAACACGGCCCATTTTTATTATGATGCCGTGCAGGAGGCAGTGAAAATTCCGGTAATCAACATGATTGATCTGGTGGTGAATCAGGTGAAGGCCGATTTCGCCAGGGAAACACACATCGGAATGCTGGCATCGCCGGCCGTGGCCATCACAAAACTGTATACCCGCCGGTTTGACACCCTGGGAATGACAGAAGTGTGGCCGGACAAGGAACACCAGGACCGGCTGTTCAATATCATCCGGCAGGTGAAAGCCGGAGGCATAACTTTGGATCTTCACCGCCAGTATGCTCAGGTCTGTGACCATTTAAAAGACCAGGGGGTTGGAGTGGCCATTGTGGCATGCACGGAACTAAGCGCCCTGGGCGGAAACGATCTGCCCCTTGACACCATTGACGCGTCCCAGGTCCTGGCCGAAGCGATCGTCCGGATGGTCAAACATCCTTCTGAATACCCCTTGACCGGACATCCGGGTTCGAGTAGAATATCCGGTAATAACAACCGGTAAGTTCCAGACATCCCTCTGGCGGATTCTTTCAGATCGCTGCCTGTCTTACAAAACGATTGGAGACGTCATGCAGGATCAGACCCCGCCGGACACAGATGCCTTGTCCGCTTATTTTTTTCAGATCGCCGATGCCGCTCAAAAAGAGACCCGGAATTCATCCGGGACCCTGTTTCCCATGATCACCCAGGTAACGGATGCAGCGGCCCGGGTGCTGGTTTCCGTGGCATTGACCTGCGAATCCCCGGCGCCGGACTGCGCCAGCGGATGCAGTTTCTGCTGCCATTCCCGCATCCATGTGACCCCGCTGGAAGCGATATTGCTCAGCGCCCATATCCAAGCGTGCTTCACCCCGGATGAACAACGTCACCTGAAAACCCGGATTCGCGACAACCTGGCCCATACCCGGGGACAGTCCCTGGCACAGCGGGTGGCGATCAAGGACCAGACCCCGTGTATTTTTCTGGATCACCATGCCTGCATGGTGTATGACCAGCGTCCCTTTATCTGCAGAACCTGGAATTCCCTGGACCGCCGGGACTGTGAAGCCGCGTTTGTCTCCGGCAATCATGACGCGGAGATCCCCTGTCTGTCCGCCCCCAATTATGTGTACACCCTGGCCCGGGATGTGGTGCAGTCCGTGTGCACCCGCATGCATCTGGAGACCGGCCGGGTGGAACTGGTAACTGCCATGGATCTTTGCCTGGCATTGACGGATGCGGCAGATACCTTTGCAAGGGGTGAAACAATATTCAAACAAGCGATGTTTGCCACCGGTTTCACGGCCGGCAAAGCGTAACGTTACCGTTTTGCTGAAAAACGACCCGTTTCCCGGGTAACGGGCCACAAACCGGTTTTCCTTTTTACAGCGTATCAAGTGAAAACCTTTGTCCCGGGCGGGTATTGCCATGGTTTTTCCAGATAATCTTTTCTCGGCACGATTTTTGATTATGATAATCAACAGGCATGATTGATCAAAAACCTGAGACTGAAAAAGGATTATCAAAAATGGAAATTACCCAGATGGACCCCGGTTTAAAAAATCAGGTGGCTTTGGTGGATTTCAGTGCAACCTGGTGCAGCCCCTGCCGGCAGATGGCGCCCGTGATCAAAGATCTGGCAAAAAAATATCAGGGCCGGGTCACAATGGTGGAAATCGATATCAATTCCCGGCCGGATGTGGCCACCCATTATATGGTCCAGAGCATTCCCACATTTATATTGTTTGACCAGGGCAAAGAAATCAAACGATTCGTGGGCGTTCAACCCAAAGAAGCGCTGGAAAAAAATCTGAACGCTATTCTTTCAGACCGTCATTGAACAGGAGAAAACCATGGGCAGATGCATCAACCATCCGGACAGGGAGACCAGTTATATTTGTTTGAAACACGGCATCCATTTATGCGAAGAGTGCCTGGAATGCCGAGACCCGGATATTTACTGCAAATTCCGGTCGTCCTGTCCCATTCATTTTGTGTCCAAAAAAAACTTCAACGATGCTGACGCTACGGCAGCACTTCATCATAAGGAAAAACAGTCATGATCAAAGCGTTGACATTCATTCAGAAAAACCTGGTATGGACCATCCCCGTGGCCATGGGCTTTGGATTGATCTTCGGATACCTGTTTGATGCCGGTTTTTTAAAACAGTTCATTATTCCCGTGACCTTTGTCATGGTATATCCCATGATGGTGACCCTGAATGTGAAAACCATTTTCAAGGGCCGGGATCTCAAACTGCAGACCGCCACCCAGGTCATCAATTTCATTCTCATCCCGCTGCTGGCGTTTTTCATCGGCAAGCTTTTTTTGTCCGGCCAGGACCCCAAATACGGGCTGTGGGCCGTAGGGCTGTTTCTGATCGGGGTGCTGCCCACATCCGGAATGACCATTTCCTGGACCGGGTTTGCCAAAGGCAGCAAGGAAGCTGCCATCAAAATGGTGGTATTCGGCCTGGTCATCGGATCTCTGGCCGCACCCGTCTACACCAAGGTGTTCATGGGCGCCACCATTGACGTGGATATGCTCCACATGTTCAAACAGATTGCCATTTTTGTGTTCTTTCCCCTGGTGGTGGGCCTGTTGACCCAGACCTATGGGGTAAAAAAATATGGGGCCCAGAAATGGAATGACAGAGTCAAACCCAAATTCCCGCCGTTTTCAGCCCTGGGCGTGGTGCTCATCGCGTTTGTGGCCATGTCTTTGAAAGCCAGGCACATCATTGCCAATCCCGGCGATATTCTCATTATCCTGCTGCCTTTGGTCGTGTTTTATCTGGTCTCCTATGTATTTCTGACCGTTGCCGGCCGGTTTCTGTTCCAGCGGGAAGATGCCATTGCCATGGTGTTCGGTGTGGTCATGCGGGATCTGTCCATTGCCCTGGCCATTGCCATGACCGCGTTCGGAAAAGAGGGCCTGACCATTGCCCTGCTCATATCGCTGGCCTATATCATCCAGATTCAGTCCGCGGCCTGGTATGTGAAATTCATCCATGTGATGTTCGGTCCGCCCAAACCGGCGAAACCCGAACCGGCTGCCAGAGAGGAGGCCCCGGACGAAGCGCTGGAAATCTCCGGATCCATGGTCATAATGAATTTGAAAGAATGATGCTGGGAAGTACTGCCAGCGGTGTGATGTCCAAATCCAGGGTCCCGGTACCGGTGGCCCGGCCGTCCTGAAGGACGTGCGTGTAACTCCATATTTTGGTTGACAAATGCGGCTGTCTCATTTAACTGTGAATAATCAACACGAAATGATCCGATTACAGCAATGCACCAGCCAGTGACATGAAAGCCGAACAAGGAGGACAGCCATGGCCGTAAAACTGATGCACTACTGGACTATCAACCCTTCCTCAAAGGAAGCGTATGCCGACTTTATTATCAAACAATTCATTCCCGGCGTAAACCGGCTGGGAATGCATACCGTGGCCGGCTGGTCCGTGCTGGTGGGATCCTACAGCGAAATCATCATGGAAACGGTCAGCAGCGATTTGAACATGCTGGAAACGGCACTTAAAACCAGGGATTACCGGCTGCTCAAATCGGACCTGCTCAACCTTGTCACTGATTACAAAACCAAAGTCATGATGCCCATAGCCAAACGGGGCAGTTACTCCATGAGCATTTCGCCGGATACGGTCAAGTTCAACCAGATGTGGGATGTCATCACCTTAAAACCGGAAGACTATCAGAGTTATGAACAGTTTGTCACCCATGAGTTTTACCCGTTGCTGGAAAAAATCGGGGTCCATGTGGCCGGGGAATGGGAAGTGTTGATCGGAGACGAACCCCATACGTTCTGTGAAGGCCGTGTGACCGATGCCGGATCACTCATTCCCGCGCTTCAAAACAGTGAATTCAGACGCACCAGAAAAAAACTCAAACAATATGTTGAAAATTATCAAAGCCGGATTCTATCGTTTCATGTCCGGAAAATTAAGGGGGCTCGATCGGAAAGCTATGAAATAATCCCTCTTTGACCGTTTTTTTGTTTAAAATAAGGCCCATACCGCCGTTTACATGGACAGGCCCAACATGTTGACACACAATAAAACAACACATAAAAACCATCAAAGCCGCACAGGAGGATTCTCATGGCCGTAAAACTGATGCATTACTGGACGATCACTCCTTCAAAGGTTGACGAATACGCTGACTTCATCGTCAATAAATTCATTCCCGGCATCAACAGTCTGGGAGTCCACACGGTGGCCGGCTGGTCCGTTCTGGTGGGATCCTACAGTGAAGTGATCGTGGAAACCGTCAGCAATGACCTGGAGCAGCTGGAAACGGCCCTGAAAAGCGCTGAATACCGTCACCTGAAATCAGACCTGCTCAATTATATCAAGCATTACAAAACCAAGGTCCTGGTTCCCTTGAAAAAAGAACCCACCTATTCCATGGAGATCGGCGAAAAAACGGTTAAGTTCAATCAGGTCTGGGATATCATCACCCGGGAAAAAGATGATTTCAAAAAATACCGGCAGTTTGTTTTGTCTCAATATTACCCCGTTCTGGAAGAGATCGGGATTCATGTGGCCGAAGAATGGGAAGTACTCATCGGAGAAGGGCCGAGAACCATCTGCGAAGGACGGGTCAAGGATGTGGAAACATTGATATCAGGCCTTCAGAGTGTAAAATTCCGTCAGGCCAAAGAAGCGCTTAAAACCCGGGTTGAAAATTATGAAAGCCGGATTCTGTCGCTTCATATCATGCGCCGTCCGGACAAGTCATCTGAATACTACGACATTGTTGACGCTTGATATCCCAGGAAATAACAGGTCAAAGGATGCGGCGGCATCCTTTGACCTGTTATTTTTTTAAATTATTCCGTCCGGGACTGACTTTGATATCCCATGGGCAGCTTTTTAAACCGCCCCCCGTGAATAATGGGATCGCCTTGGTAACCTAAGGCCTTGAAGTTGATGTAATCGGTTTTGTCGATCAACTGATCCACATCCCGTCCCTGGGACTTCATCAGAGAAAAATCCGTTCCTTTCTGGGCCAGGGCCTTGAAATCCACATCCCGGTTGTCCTGGTGGCACCGGTTGCAGGTCTGGTCGCCTTTGAGACTTTCATGACACTGAACACAGGACAAGGCCATGTCCGCGGGCATGACTTCATGGTTGATCCGCCAGTACATCCAGGTTTCCTTCCATGTGACGTCCCCGCTGTAAGGCAGATCCACGGCTTTCATTCCCGCCTGGAATGCTTTATTCCAGTCCAGGTTTTTCCAGTAGGCCGTGGTGTTGTCCTTGTCCCCGGAAAACAGCTGGGGCACCAGCACATGGGCATGTTCCGCATCAATGGGCTGGATGCCTTTCATGATCTTGAAAGCCGTGATCCTGGAACCCGGATCATTGATGGACCCCACGGGATCGGTCAGGGTGATCACGTCCGCATCCAGGTCCACTTTATCTCCCATGAGCACCCGGTCCATATACCCGGAGTACCAGGTGTAATCCGGCAGTCCGGACTCCTCCCACCTGAATTCCCCTTTTTTCCAGTTATAATCGGGCTGGCCGTATTTGTCTTTTTTCACCTCCCGTTCCTTGTCTCCGGCCATAGACCAGTCCCACCAGGTTTTGGTGGGTTTGCACTTGGCAAACACGGGTGAATGACAGACATTGCAGGCCAGGGTTTTGGAGTGATCGTTCAGGTGATGGTCCAGCAGATTGCCGCTGTAATGCGGGGTTTCCGAGTGACAGCTTTCACAGTTTACCACCCCTTCGGCCACAGGCACGGAAGAGCTTTTCCCGGAAATCTGGTGGTTCCGGGTCTTGTGGCATTCCGCACAGTCAAAATCATATCCACCCATGTGAATGTCGCAGTTTCGATCCGGGGTGAGCAGCTGGCGGGACATGTCCGCATGCTTGATGGCATCCCCGCCCCCGCCGTTGAAATGGCAGGCCCCGCAGGTGGCCCGGGAGGAATGGCCCACATTTTCGGCCACAAACTTCAAGTCCACTTCTTTTTTGGGCATGCCCGCCCCCGGGGGGTCTTTTTCATAGGTGCCGGTAGTGTCATGGCACACCAGACAGTCGATTCTGGTTTTATCGGTAAAGTCAAACGACGCGTCTTTCCATCCATATCCGGCATGACAGCTTGTGCAACGAGCCTCGTTGCTGATGGGGCTGATTCAGAAATTGTTCAGGGCGGTCGTGCCCTTGCCGTGCAGGATGTCCTTTCGATGCCCCGTGGTGTAGGGAGACGGTCCCCGCCACAACCAGTGAGCGGTTTTAAGCATGTCTTCGCCCTGGGTGTCATGGCATTCCAGACAGGCCTGGGTGACCTGAATGGGGTCCGGGTTGTCCGGCAGCTTTACCAGTTCCTTATGATCCGGCACATGTTTGAGGTGACACCCGGTACAGTCCACGGGACCTTTGGCTTCCTGCTGGTGGCACTCCATGCACTGCTGATGATAGGCTGCCTTGAGCCCGATGCGCTCAGGATATTCCGGATTGAAACTGTCCTGGTGACAGGCGGAACACCGGGTGGTTTCCAGGGCATCCTCATCTTTGGGCCGGTAGTGATGGCATTTGGTACAGTCATCGACCAGGGCCGCATGGCGCTTGTGGGCGAACCGCACGGGTTCGTAATGATCTTCCCTTTCCTTGATGATGGGACTGTCTAAAAGAAAATAGACCGTTGTGACATCGTCTAAAGAAATTCCGGCATCCATCAGACAGATGCGCCGGCTGATCTGGCAGTCATCCTTGTATTCTTTTATAAATGGAACGGTTTCTTTTGCCCGTTCCCTGGCCTGTTCCTGATCCGGGGCCTTCCACACCTCCGCGGCACAGACCCCTGCCAGAAACGGGATCAGGCAGGCGCAAACCATTATTTTTTTTATCATGAAGATACCTCCTTGGGTGCCTGTAATACGGGCAGATATGTGACCACCACCCGGTAGATGAACATCAGGGTTGCGATCAGGCCCAGTGTGACCAGAATTTCCGATGGCGCCGGAAAATACCCGCTTTCCGTTAACGGAGACCGGTACCCGACAATAAACACATTGACCCGGTTGAGCACCACACCGCCCACGATCAGGGCTGCGGCCGTGAACACGCCTCTGGCGGACTGCCGCACCCGTTTAAACAGCAGCATGATCCAGGGGATCATCACGCCGAACAGCAGTTCCGCTAAAAAGGAATTGGTCTGATACGTGCCGTCCAGCAGATAGATCCAGGTGCCCCGCATTACCATGTCCCCGATTTTAAGGACCATGTAAAATCCCAGCAGAAAAATGGTGATCTTGGTCAAGGGTGCCAGAATCTTCACTTCTGAATCCAGCTTGAACGACGCCGTGGTCAGGGTGGTTTCAAACACCACCATGGGATATCCCACGGCAATGGCCGAAGTGAGAAACAGCAGCGGCAGAATCGGGGTGTACCACAGGGGATGCAGCTTGGTGGGAGCCACCAGCATAAGCGACCCCAGGCTGGACTGGTGCATGCAGGACAATACCACCCCTAAAATGATGAACACCCACATGACCTTGCCTAAAATCCGGTCGGCTGTCTGTAAAAATCCATCCACCAGGCGGTTCAGCCCGGACAGGATCCCGGGCAGGTTCACCCGGCCCTTGAACTGTTCCGCCACAATGGGTAGAAACTCGATATACAGCACCGTGAGATAGATCATCACGCACATGGCCACTTCAAACAGCACGGAATTAAAATTCCAGTAAAACATGGGTTTCCAGATGGCCCAGGAACGGCCGATATCCACCAGAAGCCCGATCACCACAAAGGTATAGCCCAAAACAGCGGTCAACAGGGCCGGCCGGGTCACGGGTTCATAATAGTGACGGCCGAAAATATGGGCCAGGGCTGCCGTGGTGAATCCGCCGGCCGCCAGGGCCACGCCCGTGGCCACGTCAATGCCCACCCAGATTCCCCAGGGCCGGGCATTGGTCAGGTTGGTAACATATCCGATGCCCCCGGTGAACCGGGCGATAATGGCGACAGCACCGGCAAACATGAATACCAGCATCACCAGTACCCCGGGCGTCCACAAAGGCCGCTTCAGGGGTTGCGCCGCATGTGCCATCAGACACCTCCTTTGTCCGGGGGGTTATCGTTTTTATTGAACCAGGCCATGAGCCCCCCGAGCACCCCGAACAGCAGAATGGGAGACCATAGATAGGTGAACAGCGAATGCTGAACCGTTTCCGACAGTTTCGGGGACGGGGTTTCCGGCAGGGCCGGCAGGTTCACCTGTTCAAAGGGCACCCCGGACAGATACATCCAGGAGGTGCCGCCCACTTCCTTTTCCCCGTAAATATGCGGCAGATAATGGGCCGGGTTTTCTTTCAGCCGTTTGTTCGCCACTTCCAGAAGCGTGCTCCGCCTGCCGAAGGTGATGGCTTCCGTGGGACAGATGGTGGCACACCCCGGAACACCCCCTTGTTTGGAAATCCGGTCATAACAGAACGTGCATTTCATCACCTTCGGGGTGATGGGGTCAAAATATTCATACGCCGGAATTTCAAAGGGACAGGCCACCATGCAGTACCGGCAACCGATACATTTGGTCACATCATATCTGACTGCACCGGTCTCATCTTTGGTCAACGCCCCCACAATACAGGCGGACACACAGGCCGGGTCCTGGCAGTGCATGCACTGGACCTTGGCAAAGGTGGGCACGGGTTTGTCAAATTCATCCACTTTGCCGGTATAGTACCGGTTGACCACGGTATAGGCATCATGGTCCGGCCGCCGGTCTTTTTCAAAAATAGTGCACTGGCAGTTCACCCGCTCGGGTTCCGGCAGACCGTTGACTTCGGCGCAGGCTTCCTCGCATTTGCGGCATCCCACACACCGGGTCAGGTCCACCAGGCATCCGAAAGGGTCCGGGGGGGCCTTGGACTGCCAGGCATGACCGGCGGGAGGCCGGACAGCGACGGATGCCCCGGCAGCGCCCATGACCCTGAAAAAGCGCCTTCTGGTAATTTGCATGTTTCCTCCTTTTTTTAACATTTCAACCTTTAAACAGTTTACAATTGCAATGGGAATTCATCATATTGCCTGGGACCTTTTCTGATACCGATACAGATACTGTCCCGGGTATGCTGGCGGTAAAGGATTTCATCATTGGACCGCAGAAGAATCGTGGTCAGATTGTTGACCACTTCTTCATCAGCCAGGATCACTTCCAGAATATCCCCGGGGTCCATGGCCGTCAGGCAGGCATTACATTTGAGTAGATCCATGGGAGACACCACGCCTTTTAAATTCAATGTCATTTTTTTTGTCATATCAAACCCTTGTCTCCCGATTATCTGCCGGCACCCCGGCCTGGATTTTTACAGATATCTGGTCTGCAACCCGCATGCCTGGAAACAAACCAGGCCCATGTATTTGATAACGCTTTGAAATCCAAAGAAAAAAATAATAACACACCCATATGGTTGACTTAAAAGCATCTTCAGTGGTATTAAACAGGTGTTAAATTTTAACAGTATATTTAACACCTGTTTAATTGATTGATCAGACTGTAAAGGAATCCGCCCGTGAAAGAACATGACATGAACACCTTCTGGAAAAAGATTGTCAACACCATCAATGACGGACTGATGTTTATCGGGCCGGAAGGACGGATTCTCATGGTAAACAAAGCCTTTGAAACCCTGACCGGATATGATGCCGCCCAGGCCATGGGCATGTCCTGTACCATGCTGGGGTGTGATGCGTGCGAACGGTTCATGCAGACCCGGAAAAACTCGATCTGGTGCAAGCTGTTCGAGCCGGGGCAGCAGGACATGAAAAAATGCCGGTGCCTGATCCGGCGCAAAGACGGCAGTTTTTTGCAGGTATTGAAAAACGCCTCCGTGCTGCGGGACGAAAACCAGGTTGTGGTGGGCGTGGTGGAAACTTTGACCGATATTTCAGAACTGGCCAAACTGGATGAAAAAGTCCTTTTTTTATCCAGACACTTTAACCAGGAAGATGAGTTTTACGGCATTGTGGGGCGATCCCAGCCCATGCGTCAGGTGGTTGAAATGATCAAAAAAGCGGCGGAAAGCACGGCACCGGTCATTATCTTAGGGGAAAGCGGCACAGGCAAGGAGCTGGTGGCCAATGCCATCCATTTGTGCGGGACCCGGAAGAACGGACCGTTTGTTCAACTTAACTGCGCAGCCCTGAATGACGCTGTTTTGGAAAGTGAATTATTCGGGCATGTCAAAGGCGCATTCACGGGGGCGTTCAACAGCCGCATCGGCCGGTTCGAAGCTGCCAATCACGGGGATATTTTTCTGGATGAAATCGGTGACATTCCCATCTCGCTGCAGACCAAACTGCTCCGGGTCCTGGAATCCGGGCAGTTTGAACGGGTGGGGGATATCTCTCCCATCCGCACGGATGTAAGGATCATCACAGCCACCAACAAAAACTTGGAAAATTTGATCCAACAGGACCGGTTCCGGCAGGATCTGTTTTTCAGAATCAATGTCATTCCCATTCACCTGCCCCCGCTGCGGGAAAGAAAACAGGATATTCCTCTGCTGACCCGTACCTTTATCCGGCGCCTCAACAAAAAAACGGGCAAAACGATTCAGGGCCTGGACAATTCCACCATGGCGTTGTTCATGGACTATCCCTGGCCGGGCAATATCCGGGAACTGAAAAACGCCATGGAATACGCGTTTGTGGTGGCGGACCACACCACCATCGGGCGGCACCACCTGCCCCGGCAACTGGCGGCCGGCAATATTGCGAACCACCCACAAGATGCCACACAAACAACCCTGTCTCCGGCAACGGATGAAAAAACAGCCCTGATTCAGGCGCTGAAACAGTCCCGGGGCAACCAGACCCAGGCGGCCCGGCGTCTGAATATCTCAAGGGTCACGGTATGGAACCGCATGAAAAAATACGGCATCGATCTGACGCGGGAATTGTCGGTATGAACCGCCGTCAATTACCCATGCCGTATAAACAGGTTACGATTCCCGGATCTGTGCGGTGACTTTAAACTCGGGGGCTTTAAGAATATTGCGTTTTACCGTGCACAGCCCGGCGGTTTTGATAATCGCGGATCGGTATTTTTTGGGAAACCCCGGGGGCAGGCTGATATCAATATTCACATTTTCAATCAAATGGGTCTGTTCGTTTCTGTCAAAAGACAAAGACATTTTCAACCCCGTGGTATCGATCTTTCTTTCTTCACAAAAATAGATCACATAAATACCGGCACAGGTGCCCATGGATGCCAGAAACAGGTCAAACGGCTCGGGCGCACTGCCGTCGCCTCCTTCTTCTCTGGCCTGGTCGGTTTCAATGGTAAACCCGTTGTACCGGGCGTTGACTTTTTTATTGCCGGGAAATTCAATTTCCATGGTCATGGGCATCGCTCCTTTGTCAGCAGGATCTCAGGTGTAATCAACTCTCACTTTGCCGCATACTATAATCAGGATCACAGGGATTGCAAATGATTTTGCGCCAGACCGGGTCCGGATCGAAACTTATTGTATGGCTGCCTGATTCGCTGTCAGAACAGCCAGTTGATCGGTCAACAGGGACTTGAACCGGTCCAGGGTGATGGGATAGGCCTGCATGGGAATGCCCATCCAGTCACAATATTCCAGAAATCCCTCAGGATCTTTTTCCATGTAGTCATCCATGAATCCGATGCCGTCCAGCACCACAGCCCCGCCCGTATGACGGGGAAAATTCTCGTTGGCAATGCCCTTGTCCCAGCCCTTGAACACCAGTTTCCGGAATTTCACCCACCCCGGGGTCATGAACCAGACGGGCTCCCCGCCGGCAACTTCCTGAGCAATCCGGTCCATCTCATCCTGACCGGCCAGCATGCCCATGCAGTGACTGGCCTGAATCCGCACGACCTCTGGACCATATTCTGAAATCACGTTGGCCATCAGCCGGGTGGGTTCATCGGCATTGACATAGCAGTATTTGCCTCCGTACACCACAATCACCCCTTTGGCCCGGGATTTTGCTTTTTCAATGGTTTTGCCCAGCTGGCGTTCCAGTTCCCGGATGTCCTGGTGAAGACCGGGGGTGGTAAAATAAATATGGTCGGTGTCTATAAAGTTTTTTGCTGTCAGAAATTCGATTTCCGGACGCATGGTGCCACATGCCACGATTGCCGTATCTGAAAATGACTGTGTCATTCGGATCTCCCTTGATTTGAGTGTGTGGGTCGGGGACTTTGAACCACGCC
Organism: Desulfotignum balticum DSM 7044; assembly: GCF_000421285.1. GTDB lineage: Bacteria > Desulfobacterota > Desulfobacteria > Desulfobacterales > Desulfobacteraceae > Desulfotignum > Desulfotignum balticum. The sequence continues at coordinate 84,176 of NZ_ATWO01000003.1, read as the reverse complement.
TGAAGAAGTGGTCTTTTGTTCAGTCTTCATCACTGTATAACTCACCTACAGGAATTTTTTCACCTTTTTTCCAGTCAGCGAAATCCTTTGCCGTTAGTTTTTCTCCGGCTGACACGGCCCTGTTTACCCACACAATGCGGGTATGGCATTCCAAGATCGGCCGGTGCAGGTCTTCGCGTCGCCGGTAAAGGGCCTGTTCCGCATCGTTTCTGCTTTTATGAACCGAAATCACCTTTTTTAACGTTTTTTTCTGATCCGGATCATCATAAATTAATGCATACATCGGCGGCCTCCTTTCCTGTAAATTTTCGGAATTCCTTGGGGATTACCGGGACCGCTCCTGGCGGTATCAAGCGGTCCCGGCATCCCTAAGGCGGAGTCAGATGATGGAGGTAAGTAAATGCCATTACTTGATCTGATCACCGGGAATTAATAATGCACAATTCATACCAGACAAAAAATGATTGCTTTTTTTAAATACCCCACCCGACTGGCACGGATCTTCTGATATCTGATGTTCAAGGTGAGCACTCTCTTTCACCGGTTGGCACCCGTTAACGTTACCTATTTTCAAAAACAGTAACGTTACCACCCCCTCCCGTTTTTCAGACGCAAGAATGCAATCCTTTGCCTGCACTTATAAAAAACACACTGATATCTTTCCCACAGATAGGTACCGTTCAAATTCAAACCATCCGTTCCATATTGACAAACGTTTCAGAAGGACTGAAATGACTGGAAGAATAAAACCCCATCAGGCGACTGTCGTTTTTGTCCACCAGAGTGTGGAGTTTTCGAACTTCCAGCTGTTCCAGGTGAAGCACAAAGTCATTGATCAGTTTTTTCCCGATCCCCTGGCGCTGAAATTCCGGGTCCACCCCCATCGTATCCAGTGTCGCATCATCATTGCAGATACCGAAATCCCCGATAACAAGTTCACCCATAATGAATCCCACCACTTTTTTGTTTTCATCCTCAGCCACCAGAGAGGTTTCGATACAGTCGTTGGATTTGATGAGCCGTTGGAACTTTTTCACATAATAATCAGGCCTGGCAGTGCCCAGCACTTTGGTGTCAATCCGGACCACCGCATCAAAATCTTCATTTTTCATCAGCCGGATGGTAATGTTGTTTGTTTTCATAAGGCCTCCTTTCATGGAAATTTATCCATATCAAGTTATGGACAGAACCGCCTTCAGACAGGCAGTCATATTTTTCAAGCAGGCACGTTCGGTCAGGAATTGCTAACCGGAAGTTTTCAGATCATCAGAAGTATCTAATTAATTTGTACGCCTGCATCCATATTCTTGTCAATAAAAATACTTGACAACTGAACATACTATTCTATATGTTGCTATAATAGTAGCAACATATAGAATCACATAAAATCAGGTCAGGAACGGATCATTGAAAAACAAATCCAAACTCAGGGATCTGGGGTTTTCCCAATACGAAGCCGCCTGTTACATGGCGCTTCTGGGAAACCATCCGGCCAACGGATCTCAACTCAGCAAAGTCTCAGGCATTGCCAGATCGCGAATCTACGATGTGCTGCGAAGCCTTTCAGCCAAAGGATTTGTGATCGAGGTCAACACGGGTCAGTATGCACCCTTGCCCGTGGATGAACTGGTGCGCCGGCTTCGGCGGGACTTTGAATCCAACATCCAGGCGTTTGAAGCCGAGATCGCCCGGGCAGACCGGAAAAACGATCTGGAGTTCATCTGGACTTTGACCGGGTATGACAATGTCATGGAAAAAGCCCGGCACATGATTCAGGGGGCAGAAAAAGAGATTTACGCCCGGTTGTTTCCCGAGGCGGACCGCCATCTGTCCAAGGATCTGATCAAAGCACAAAAAAAAGGCGTGGCCATCCGTTACATCGCCATGGGCGATATCCCGAAACGGTTTTCCGTGCAGGTCACCCACCCGGACCATCAAAACCTGATCCAGACCATCGGTGGCCGATCCTTTGACATCATCACCGATAAAAATGAAGCGTTGGTGGGCATTTTTGAAGTGGACAACGAAGACAGTTCCCCCATCAACTGGACCCGGAACCCCTGGTTTGTCATTGCCAACCGAGACAGCCTCAGACATGATTTTTACCACTGTTTTCTGGAAAAAACCCTGGACCGGCACCTGGGACTCACACATGAAGAAAAACAATTATACCGGCTCATAAAAACAGACAATTAAGGAGACAAACACCATGACCCCCATGAAAAAACTACATGATTTCACCGGTTTTTCCGATAAAACCGACGATGCCATCTTTCATATGGAAAACGATTTCGGTGCCCACCACTATGAGCGCATTCAAGTGGTGGTCCGGCACGCCAGAGGCTGCTGGCTCACCGATGACAAAGGCAACAAATATCTGGACTGCCTGGCCGCCTATTCCGCAGCCAATCCCGGCCATCATCACCCGGCCATCACGGGCGCGGTCATGGATGCGCTGACCGGCCATTACGCGTCTGTGCTGTCCAATGTGGTGTTTACGGATCCCCTGGGCGTTTTTCTGTCGGAAGCGGCCCGGTTCGCGCCCCAGATGGCCCCGCGGTTCGGGAGTCACGGCAACAAGGTGCTCCCCAAAAACGGGGGCGTTGAATCCGTGGAAACCGCCATCAAAACCATGCGGTATTACGGGTTCAAGCAAAAAGGCATCCCGGACGGCAACCAGGAGATCATTGTGTTCAACAACAACTTCCACGGCCGGACCATTTCCGTGGTCTCTTTTTCCTCCTCAAAAAAATACAAAGAAGGGTTCGGTCCTTTGACCCCGGGATTCGTGTCTGTGGAATTCGGCGATCTCGATGCCGTGAAAAACGCCGTCACCCCCAACACCTGCGGCATTCTGGTGGAACCGTTCCAGGGGGAAGGGGGCATGATCATTCCGCCCAAAGGATTTCTGGCAGGGCTTCGCAAGCTGTGCGATGAAAATGATCTGCTGCTGGTGGCGGACGAAATCCAGGTGGGCATGGGACGGACCGGCAAAAAATTCTGTTTTGAGCATGAAAACATCGTGCCCGACGGCGTGATCTTAGGCAAAGCCCTGTCCGGGGGTCTGGTGCCCCTGTCCGTGTTCATCACCAATGCCGCACTCATGGACATGGTGTTCTCCAAAGGATCGGACGGGTCCACGTTCGGGGGGTATCCACTGGCCTGTGTGGCCGGAACCGCTTCTCTCAAGGTGTTTGAACAAGAAAAACTGGCAGAGCAGGCGGCCCGGAAAGGAGACATTCTCAAACAGCGGATCCAGGAAATTGCCGACCGGTCTGTTCATGTCAAAGAGGTCCGGGGCAAAGGCCTGTTCATCGGCATTGAAGTGAAAGACGGCAATGCCATGGATTTCTGCCGCAAACTGCTGAAGCTGGGCGTGGTGGTCAATGACAGCCACGGGCATACCATCCGCATCTCCCCGCCCCTGGTGATCAATGAGGAGGAAATGGATTTTCTGGTGGACCGGCTGGAAAAAGTGCTGATCGAGTAATCTGTAAATATGTCTTGACAACTTGACAGATATCTTTTAGGGTGTCCTCAAATTCATGACCCATATTGAGGACACCATGCTCAATCCCAACTCACCTGTGCCGTTGTACCACCAGCTGGCAGAGATTATTTCTGAACGGATCCGATCCGGGGAATACCCGCCCGGTCAGGCGATCCCCTCGGAAACGGCCATGGCCCGGCAGTACCATATCGGCCGCCCCACAGTGCGCCAGGCCATGGATGTGCTGGTGCACAAAAATCTGATCCTGCGCAAACGCGGTGCTGGCACTTTTGTGCAGTCTCCGGCCCCCAAAGTGGACCTGTTTTCCCTGGCCGGCACGTCCCAGGCGTTTTTCACCCGGGGTATCACCATTGAAAAAACCATTGTCACCCCGGTCACGCGGATGTCCGTGGAAAATCAGCCGGACAACCCGTTCAACCACGCATCCGCATATTTTTTGTCCCGGTTGATCCGGGCCCAGAACACCCCCGTGCTCAAGGAAGATATTTTCCTGGATCCGGAACTGTTCCGGGGTCTGGACCGTGTGGATCTGGGCACGGAGTCTTTGTCCCGGACCGTGGCTGAAAAATATCACCTGGCCCCGGAAAGCGGTACCCAGGTCTTCACGGTGGCCCCACCGGATCCGGTCACGGCCCGGTGGCTGGAACTGACGTCCGACACTCCCGTGCTCACCGTGTTCCGGGAGCTGAATTTTCCCGATGCACCCACGGCTGTTTACGGGGTGCTCTACTGCCGGACCGACCGGTTCGCCTTTTCCCAGACCATCGGGAACCTGTCATGACCCGATTTTTATCAACCTGTTGCATCAAGGAACCCCAAATCATGAAACACCGCGGTTATTACGGCGGTTTCGGCGGCGCATTTCTGCCTGAAATCCTGATTCCCACGTTTGACGAACTGGTATCCGTGTTTGAATCGGCCAAAACCGATCCCGGATTCCGGAACCAGTATGAAACCCTGATGGCGCAATATTCCGGCCGGCCCACGCCCTTGACATTCGCCGCCAACCTCACCCGACATTTTGATGGTGCAAAAATTTATATTAAGCGCGAGGACCTGAACCACACCGGGGCCCACAAAGCCAACAATGTCATGGGCCAGGGGCTTTTGGTGAAAAAAATGGGCAAAACCCGGGTGATCGCGGAAACCGGGGCCGGTCAGCACGGAGTGGCCTGCGCCACCATGGCCGCCAAATTCGGGTTTGACTGCACCATTTACATGGGGGAAAAAGATGTGATGCGCCAGCGGCCCAATGTGTTCTGGATGGAGCAGCTGGGCGCCACCGTGGTGCCGGTGACCGACGGCACCAAAATCCTCAAGGATGCCATCAACCAGGCGTTCCGGGACTGGGTGACAAATATGGACACCACCCATTATGTGCTGGGAACCGCCTGCGGCCCCCACCCGTTTCCGGAGATGGTGGCCTGGTTTCAGTCCATTATCGGCATTGAAGCCAGACAGCAGATTCTGGACCTGGAAGGCCGGCTGCCGGACCGGGTGTATGCCTGTGTGGGCGGAGGGTCCAATGCTTTGGGCCTGTTTGCCGGTTTTCTGGATGACCCTGTGGAACTGGTGGGCGTGGAGGCCGGCGGCAAAGGCATTGACACGGGATTTCATGCGGCCCGCCTGTCTTCCACCGATGCCGGTGCCGGCATTGCCCAGGGATACAAAACCTATTTTCTCCAGGATGATGACGGGCAGATGAAAGAAACCCACTCCATTTCCGCCGGCCTGGATTATGTGGGGGTATCCCCCATTCTGGCCCACATGCATGAAACCGGAACCGCCCGGTTTGAAAGCGCCACAGACGCGGAAGTGGTGGATGCCCTGAAGCTGACCATGAGATCCGAAGGCATCATCCCGGCCCTGGAATCGGCCCATGCCTTTGCCGGGGCGTTCCGGGAAGCCCCGACCCTGTCCAGAGACCAGATTATCATCATCAACCAGTCCGGCAGGGGCGACAAGGATATCTTCACAGTGGCCGACGTCCTGAACGACCCTGAATGGAAAACCTTTATTCAGACAAAGGCGGCACAATACCATGCTTGAATCCTATATCCGTGACAAACAGAAACAAAAAGACCTGCTGCTCATGACCCACATTGTCATGGGATATCCCAGTTTTGACGACAGCCATGCCATGGTGAAACACATGGTGGCGGCCGGCGTGGATTTGATGGAGCTGCAGATTCCGTTTTCCGAACCCATGGCAGACGGACCCGTGATTCTCAAGGCCAACCAGAAAGCCCTGGAGCAAGGCGCCACCGTGGCAAAATGCCTGGCATTTGCCAAAGACATGGCAGCAATATATCCCATTCCCTTTCTGTTCATGACCTATGCCAACATCCCTTACAGATTCGGCATGGCAGCGTTTGCAAAAACCACCGCAGACATCGGCCTGACCGGTGCCATTGTCCCGGATCTGCCCATGGAGGAAGGCGCGGAATACCTCCAGGCCATGAAAAAAAACCAGTTGTCTCCCATACAGATGTTTTCACCCGGTACCAGTGATGCCCGCATGGCACAGATCGCATCCATTGCTTCCGGGTTCATCTATTGTCTGGCCAGAAAAGGCGTGACCGGCGCACAGACTGATTTGTCCGATGATCTGGCCCAATACCTGGCCCGGTGCCGAAAGGCGGCTTCCGTTCCCCTGGCCGTGGGATTCGGTATCAAAGACCGGGCGGATATGGATTTTCTGGCAGGCAGGGCCGATATCGCGGTGATCGGCTCTGAAACCATCCGGGTGATGGAAAAAGGCGGTGTGGCGGCTGTCCGGGATTTTATTCAGGGACTGTCACGTTCGGCTTGACCCGGCAATCGGTTTCAGGTGTTTTTTTATTGCATCCCCAAGGGTTTTGCCATAGAATTCACGCCATCGGGTATCACCTGAAACCTTAAAACAAGAAAGGTCTGCCCATGGATGACCTGGACAACCCCAAAGAACCGTTGATTCAGAAACTGCGGGTTATCATCCGGTTCAGTGTCCGCTGCCTGGCGGTTCTGATGACCCTGGTCATTCTCTGGGGCGTGGTGGATGTGGCCTGGGAGATCTACCAGAAACTGCGCACCCCGCCGGTCATGCTCATGAGCATCAGTGACATTCTGGCCACATTCGGCGCATTCATGGCAGTGCTGATCGCCATTGAGATCTTTATCAACATCACCGTGTACCTCAGAGATGATGTCATTCATGTCAAAATTGTCATGGCCACGGCACTGATGGCCATTGCCCGAAAAGTCATCATCCTGGATTTCTCCGTGGTTACGCCGGATTACATTCTGGCCACTGCGGCCCTGGTGTTTGCCATGGGTTTCGGATACTGGCTGGTGGTCAAAAACGCCGACGCCCGGTCGGTGTTGCACAGCGAAGCGGAAAAATGCTTTGAAAATCCGGATCATTGTAAAATGGAAGGGGTGGATAAAAAGCTGTGATCGCCGGCCGGATATGTGATGTGAAACAGTTCTGCCTGCCCGGCGTGGATTTCAGCAGGCTGGCGTTTATGGATCTGCTCTGTGATCTGGACCTGGGCGTGCTCATGACCGACGACAAAGGCATCCTGATTTTTTACAATGAGGTCCAGGCCACCATCGACAAGATGGACCCGGCCGATGTCCTGGGCAAACCCATCACCCAGGTTTATAAATACAACAATGACTCTTCCACCTGCATGCGGGTACTCAAACACGGCAAGCCCATCATCAACTATGCGCTGTCCTACCGGTCGCATAATGCCGATGTGGGCAATACCATTCACAGCGTATTTCCTTTGTTTCACAAACAAAAGATCTTTGCCACCATCTGTTTTGTAAAAGATTACAATATTCTGGAACGGTCCATTCCGGCTTTTCTGTCTCCCAAAAACAATCAGCGCTTTGCGGACGGCACCCACTATACATTTGCCAGCATTATCGGATCCGACCCCGGGTTCGTGGATGCGGTAAAAACCGCCAAGATGGCCGGAAATTCGCCGTCTCCGGTCATGCTCTACGGTGAGACCGGCACGGGCAAGGAATTGTTTGCCCAGGCCATCCACAATTTTTATTATGGAAAAAAGGGCCATTATGTGGATATCAATTGTGCGGCCATCCCTGAAAATCTGATTGAAGGGCTGCTTTTCGGCACGGCAAAAGGGGCCTATACCGGTGCTGTGGACCGGGCCGGACTTTTTGAACAGGCCAACGGGGGCACCATTTTCCTGGATGAAATCAACTCCATGCCCCTGCATTTACAGGGCAAACTGCTGCGGGTGCTCCAGGAAAAAAAGCTGCGACGGGTGGGATCGCTCAAAACCATCGATCTGGACGTAAAAATCATCTCCTCCCTGAACCAGTCTCCCCGGGACCTGATCCGATCCGGGGTCTTTCGCATGGATCTTTTTTATCGCTTAGGCGTGATATACATCAAGCTGCCGGCCCTGCGGGACCGGCGCCCGGACATTGAAGAGCTTGGACGTCATTTTCTGCAAAAATACAATACCCAGCTGGGCAAATCCCTTCAAAACATCGCCCCGGAGGTGATTGATTTTTTCTGGCAGTATCCCTGGCCGGGCAATGTCCGGGAACTGGAACATGTGATTGAAAGTGCCGTCAATTTCGCCGGCAGAGATGAAACCCGTCTCAAACTGGAGCATTGTTATTTTGCCAATATTCTGGAACAGGACCCCCCCCATTCACCGTCACCGGATCCGACACCGGCGGATGATTCTCATCAACCTGAATCATCCGCTTTACCGGCAAATCTCGATCTGTGCACCGCGCTCAAAACTCTGGAAAAAAAAATGATCATCCAGGCCCTGGAACAATCCAGCGGCAATGTGGCCGGGGCAGCCAGGCGCCTGGGCATTTCCCGTCAGCTGCTGGGCAGCAAAATATCCAGGCTGCGGCTTCGCCACTTTCTGGCTGAGATTAAACACAAAAATATGTAAAACAGGTTTGCTTTGTAAATTATATTTTACAAAACCGCAAATATATTTTCCCTCCTTTGATTTCTTTTTTTTTCGCTTATTTTTTGATCGCCTGATCTATAAAGGCGTTGCAGGCCCATGCGGCTGCCCGGCACACAAATTGCTCAAAGCAAAAGCCAGCGATACAATAAAGGATGTCAACACAACCATTTAATTGAAGGAGAAAATCATGTCGGAAGTGTCCAAAAAAATCGATCACAGCCTGATGTGGCCCGGGGTTATCGTCACGGGTATTATCGGTCTGCTCCTGTCCTTGTTCCCGGAATCGGGACGGGCTGTGGTAGATACCCTGTTTGCCATACTCACCCACAATTTCAAATGGCTTTTCCTGATGTTCGGCCTGTTCTGCGTCCTTTTTCTGGTCTGGCTGGGCCTGTCCCGATGGGGGAACATCAAACTGGGAGCGCCTGATGACACGCCTGAATTTTCCACCTATACCTGGGCTGCCATGATTTTCTGCGCCGGCATCGGCATCGCCATTGTGTACTGGGCATTCATCGAACCGGTCTATTATTTGAATTCCGGCATGCTGCATGTGGACCCCGACACCCAGAAAGGGCTGATCGGTGAACTGGCCGGGATGTACGGGCAGTTTCACTGGGGCATCACACCATGGGCCATCTATGCGTTGCCCACCTTTCCCATTGCCTATGCCATTCATGTGAAAAAAATTCCGGCCCTGCGGCTTTCCGCTGCCTGCCGCGGCATCATCGGTAACCGGGCTGACGGTCCTCTGGGAAAACTGATTGACATCGTGGTCATCTTTGCCATGATCGGCGGCATCGGCACCAGCCTGGGCCTTGCCGTTCCTTTAGGCACGGCACTGATCAGCGAAATCACTGGTCTGCCCCCCTCTTTTTCCCTCCAGATCATCGTCCTCATCGTCTGGACGGCCCTGTTCACGGTAACGGTCTGGGCCGGCCTGAAAAAGGGCATTGCCAGACTGGCCGACCTCAACACCTATATTGCCTATTTTCTGCTGCTTTATGTTTTCATCATCGGACCCACCACCTTTATCCTCAACAACTGGTGCAACTCTTTAGGGCTGATGTTCTCTGATTTCTTCAAACTCAGCCTGTGGACCGATCCCATTACCAACGGCGGCTTTCCTGAAGGCTGGACCGTGTTCTACTGGGCCTGGTGGGTGGCATATGCCCCCATGGTGGGTCTGTTTGTGGCCAGAATTTCCAAAGGACGGACCATCCGCCAGGTGGTCTTTGGCGAACTGGTGTTCGGGTCTCTGGGCTGCTGGATTTTCTTTGCCATCTGGGGCGGGTACGCCATCAATCTGCAGACCTCGGGCGCCCTGGATGTGTATACGATTCTCAAAGAATCCGGCTGGTCCAACAATGTCACCATCGTGGCCATTCTCAATGCCATGCCCGGCGGCAAATACATCTTTATCCCGGTGTTCACCATTCTATGCTCCATTTTTCTGGCCACCACCCTGAACTCGGCTGCCTACACCCTGTCATCCCAGGTGACCATAAATCTTTCCGGTGATGAGGAACCGCCCCGCTGGAACCGAACCCTCTGGGGTATCATTCTGGGACTCCTGGCCCTGGGACTGCTTTCTACCGGCGCACTCAAGGCGGTGCAGCTCTCCTCCATTGTGGTGGCCCTGCCGTTGATTCCGGTACTGCTGCTCATGGTCTTCTCGCTGATGAAATGGCTTAAAGAGGATTACGGAGAAATTTTGAAAACAAATGTCCAGGCACTGCCTCCTGAAAAGATCAAACCCGCCGTTTAGGCGGATCAAAGGAAAACATCATGATTATCGAGCAACAAGCATCCGCTGCCATATTAAAGCAGGCAACGGCATTGGGCGCCAGCCTGGTTGGGATCGCCCGGGTGGAAGATCTCAGATCCGCGCCTTCTTTCACTTTTGCGCCGAAAATGCCCCATGCCGGAGAAGGCATCGGGACCCGGAAAACCGATTCCGGCTTGAAACCCGGAGAAGCGGCATGGCCTGAAAATGCAAAATCAGTGATTGTCATTGCGGTGAACCATCCTGCAGACGAACCCGAGATGGACTGGTGGTTCGGCCGGAAAGATCCGCCGGGCAACCGCATCCTGGCAAAGATCTGCCGGGACCTGTGCCCCTGGATCGAAAAAACCTTCGGCATCCAGACCGTGCACCTGCCCTATCACGTGGAAAAGGGCGGCACCTATCTCAAAGATGCCGCGGTCATGGCAGGCCTTGGCTGTATCGGCAAAAACAATATTCTGATCACCCCTGAATTCGGTCCCCGGGTGCGGCTCCGGGCCCTGACCGTGAATGCAGACCTGATCGCTACCGGCCCCAGGCAGTTTGATCCCTGTAAAAACTGTCAGGAATTCTGTCGAAAGGCCTGTCCTCAAAATGCTTTTGCCACCCAGCAGTACACGGAAGCGGAATATGGACAAAAAATCCTTCCGGGACGGGACGGCAGCTACAGCCGCCCTTTTTGCAACATGCAGATGGAACAAGACAATGACGCGGCAAAAGAACAGCGGGTTGACGGGTTTGACGACCCTGTGAAAATCATCAAATACTGCCGCAGATGTGAGCTGGCCTGCCCGGTGGGAAAACCGGTCAAATCTTCGGACACCCATTGACGCTGGATAATAACCACCTCTTCATCCCGGCCCGGAGCTGTCTTCCGGGCCGGGATGGCGGGGCCGCCGGGTGTTTCCTTCGTTTGATTATGCGGTCAGCCGGTCTTTGAGTCCGGATCGGCGCAGGCGGGTGCGGTTGTTTTCAAACGCGGTGTGCACGGCCCGGGAGGATCCCACCAGGATCACCAGGTGTTTGCCCCGGGTCAGGGCCGTGTAGAGCAGGTTGCGCTGGAGCAGGGGAAAATGGGCCATGGTCAAAGCGATGATCACGGCCCCGTATTCCGAGCCCTGGGACTTGTGCACGGAAACGGCATAAGCCAGGGTGAGTTCGTCCAGATCCAGCAGGTCATAGGTCACACTGCGGCCGTCATAGTCCACCACCAGGGTCCCGTCCGCCCTGGACACTTCAGTGACCTGGCCGATATCGCCGTTGAACACCTCTTTTTCATAATTATTTTTCAAATGCATCACCTTGTCCCCGGACCGGAACGTGATGCCATGGCTGTCGATCCCGCCTTTGCCCGGATTGAGGACAGCCTGGAGCTGCTGGTTAAGATTGATGGTGCCGGCCTCGCCCCGGTGCATGGGGGTTAAGACCTGAAAATCGGTAATATGAGGAAAGGTCCTGGGAATCCGGTTGGCGCACAGTTCTATAATGGTGGCCACCACTTTGTCGCTGTGCTGGTTTTCAATAAAATAAAACTCTGACAGCCCCTGTTCTTCCCTGGCTTTGAAATCAGGCATTTGCCCGTTCCGGATATCGTGGGCATGGCGCACGATGGGACTTTTCTGGGCCTGGCGGAAAATTTTGGTCAGCGCAAACACCCGGACCCGGCCTGAATCCATGATATCGGACAGCACATTGCCCGGTCCCACGGACGGCAGCTGAAACGTGTCTCCCACCAGAATGAGACTGGCACCTGCCGGCATGGCCTGGAGCAAATGATACATCAAAAGGGTATCCACCATGCTGGCCTCATCCACCACCATCACATCCAGGTTCAAGGGATTGGTGTAATTGTGTTCCACCGTGCCCTGATCCGTATCAAATCCCAGCAGCTTGTGCAGGGTAAACGCTTTGTTGCCCGTGGTTTCGGAAAGGCGCCGGGCGGCCCGGCCCGTGGGGGCTGCCAAAACCACGGTGAGACGAAGCTGTTTGAACACCTGGCACAACGCGCGCACCAGGGTGGTCTTGCCCGTACCCGGACCCCCGGTGATCACGGATATTTTCCGGGTCATCATCTGGCACACCACCTCCAGCTGCTCATCGGACAATTTCACGGCCATGCCGGACAGCACCTGGTCCAGAATCTCCTCCTGACTGATCTGCGGTTCCGGCGCCGGCATGGTTAAAAGGGCATTGATCCGGTCAGCGATTCCTTTTTCCGCTGCATACAGGCGGGTCAGATAGATACGTTCTTCCCAGATCCGGATCTCTTTGCTGCCGGCAAGGGTTTCCAGGGCCGGGGCAAACAGGTCTGCATCCACCCCGGCCAGGCGGGCGCAGGCAGAAAAAAGTTCCTCTTTCAGGGCATAGACATGGCCGTCCGATTCAAAGGTCAGCAGCTGGCAGAGCAGACAGGCGGCCAGACGGGCAGGGTCGGTTTTTTCAACCCCTTTGGCCCGGGCCACGGCATCGGCGGCCGCAAACCCAATCACCGGGATATCGATGGCAATGCGGAACGGATCGGTTTCCAGAACGGTCATGGCACCGGCCCCATAGGTTTTGAGGATCAGGCCGGCATGGGCCACATTCACGTTGTTTTCCTGGAGAAACTGCATAACCCGGCGCACGGCGTGATGGGTGTTCCAGGATTTGACAATCATCTGCTGTTTGCCCTTGCCGATACCTGCAACTTCCCGCAGTTTTTCCGGCTGATTTTCGATGATCTCCAGGGTCTGGTCCTGGAACCGGTCCACGATGCGGTCTGCCAGGGATCTGCTGATCCCCTTGATCATGCCGGAGCCCAGGTATCTGCGGATACCGGAGATTGTGGCCGGCAGGGTGACTTCATAGGTTTCCGCTTTGAACTGATCCCCGTATTTGGGATGGGACGCCCACTGGCCTTTCAGGGTCAGGGTCTCGCCTTCAGCCACCCCGGCCAGATATCCCACCACGGTGATGGGGTCCTGGATCTTTTCCACCTGGATCCGGCACACGGTGTACTGGTTGTCCGGGTTCTGGTATGTCAGGCGGGACAGCACCCCTTTGATGGTGATCATGGGACGGAATGCCCGGGTTGGTGGGTGATCCAGTGGGCAGCCGCCATCAGGTTCTCTGCGAAATAATCCGGCGGTTCGCCCTGGTCGGTCAATTTTTCAAATGCCTGTTTGCCGTTTCCCGTGGCCACCAGCACGGCCTTGCCGCACCCCGCGTTCCGGGCCGCCTGAATATCTTTGACACTGTCGCCCACAAACAGGGATCGGGACAGATCGATGTCATACCGGGCCTTTGCCTGATATATCAATTCCGGCTTTGGTTTACGGCAGTCACATCCGGCATCCGGGGTGTGGGGACACAAAAATATATCCAGGATCCGGCCTCCGGCCGCAGCAATCCCCTGGTGCATTTTATCAAAAATCAAATCCAGGGTCTGCCGGGTGACCATGTTTCTGCCGATAATGGACTGATTGGTGATGACAATGATGTCAAATCCATACCGGTTCAGCCTTGCAATGGCCCGGCGGCTGCCCGGAATGAAATGAAATTCAGACGGGTGCTTGATATATTCAGGCGAATCCTGATTGATCACCCCGTCCCGGTCCAGAAATACCACGGCTGCCATACGGCTACTCCGCCACGGCAAAGGCCTGGGCAAACCCGTCATTTTTCAAAAGATTGTCTCTGAACCGTTCGGCATCCTTGAGACTGGAAAACCGGCCGATGCGGACCCGGTAGAACCGGCCCCGGTGATCCTCATGCACCATAATATGGGCGTTGAGATAGGATTTGGACAATTTTTCCCTGAACCGGTCGGCATTGGCTTTTTCCTGGAACGCACCCACCTGCACCGTGAAATTGCCGGTCCAGTAGTCCAGTTCCCTGAATGCCACGGGCTCTTTTTCAGCATATCGGGTCGCGGCCCCCAGGGCGGTCACCCGGACCCGGGCTGTTCCCGGCCCCGTCATGCCGATCTTTCTGGCTCCGGTATAGGACAGATCAATGATCCGGCCCGTGACAAACGGTCCCCGGTCATTGATGCGCACTTTGATTTTTTGGTTGTTATCCAGATTGTGGACCGCCACCCAGGTGCTCATGGGCAGGGTCTTGTGGGCCGCGGTCATGGCATACATGTCATAGGTCTCACCATTGGCGGTTTTCCGGCCATGAAATTTTTTGCCGTACCAGGAGGCAATGCCGGTCTCGGAAAACCCGTGGGCACTGGCAATGGGGGTATAATGCTTGCCCAGGACTTTATAGGGCCGCTGGGTGGCAGAAATTTTTCCTGAATCTTTCCGGGAGGAAGGCGCCGGGCGTTTATCCGGCAGGTCCAGATCAATGGATTTGGCACATCCGGCACTTACGGCACAGAACAAACACAGGCACACCAGCCGGATGCCGATACCCAACACCAGGGGATATTTTTTTTCATAAGTCAAAGGCATGTAAAATAATGTCTTCCATTTTATCGGTAAACGTAAAATTCATCTGATCCTGGATATGCCTTGGCACATCCTCCATGTCTTTTTGATTCCATAACGGAAGAATCACGGATTTGACACCGGCCCGGTGGGCGGCTATGATTTTTTCCTTGATCCCGCCCACGGGCAGCACTTCTCCCCGAAGGGTGATTTCCCCGGTCATGGCTGTGCGGGGCCGTACTTTCCGGCCGGTGACCAGAGATACCAGCGCCACCAGCAGGGTAACCCCGGCAGACGGTCCATCCTTGGGAATGGATCCGGCCGGCACATGGACATGGATATCATGGGTATCAAAAAATGTATCTTCCACCCCCAGTTTTCCAGCATGGGACCGGATAAAACTTAACGCCGTGGCAGCGGATTCCTTCATCACATCTCCCAGCTGGCCCGTGAGGGTCAACTCCTTGCCCCCTTTCATGGCCACGGCTTCCACAAACAGAATTTCCCCGCCCACCGGGGTCCAGGCCAGACCCACCACCACACCGGGGGTGTGAATGCGCAGGGCCAGATCCGGAGAATACTGCACCGGCCCCAGATATTCATGCAGATCATCCTGGCGGATCACCAGATGAACGGCCTGTGCTTCAGCGATTTTTGTAGCTACCCCCCGACACACCGTGCCGATCCGGCGTTCCAGATTCCGCAACCCCGATTCCCGGGTATACCCGGAAATGATTTTTTTAACGGCCCCGGGCGTGAACCGGATCTGTCCGGCGGTCAGCCCATGGGCATCCCGTTGTCTGGGAATCAGATACCGGGTGGCGATCTTGTGTTTCTCATCCTCGGTGTACCCGTTGAGTTCCAGCACTTCCATGCGGTCCCGCAACGGGGCAGGAATGGTGTGCATCACATTGGCCGTGGTCAGAAACATGACATCCGACAGATCAAACGCCACATCCAGGTAGTGATCGGTGAATGAATCATTCTGTTCCGGATCCAGCACCTCCAGCAAAGCCGCGGATGGATCTCCCCGATAGGAAGAATCCAGCTTGTCGATTTCATCG
This sequence comes from Desulfotignum balticum DSM 7044, assembly GCF_000421285.1. Classification (GTDB taxonomy): domain Bacteria; phylum Desulfobacterota; class Desulfobacteria; order Desulfobacterales; family Desulfobacteraceae; genus Desulfotignum; species Desulfotignum balticum. The sequence continues at coordinate 68,454 of NZ_ATWO01000003.1, read as the reverse complement.
AGCATGAACACGGGATTTTTTTTTCCGGCTTTCCGAATATTCTGGATGATCCGGCCGGGAAGAGCCCCCACATAGGTTCTGCGGTGTCCCCGGATCTCAGCCTCATCCCGAACGCCTCCCAAAGAAATCCGGACAAATTCCCGGCCCAGCGCCCTTGCAATGGACCGGCCCAGCGAAGTTTTCCCCGTACCCGGGGGACCCGTGAAGCACAGAATCGGGCCTTTGGAGTTTTTCTTGAGTTTTCGCACGGCCAGAAATTCTAAAATTCGCTTTTTGGGCTTTTCCAGTCCATAATGATCCTGATTCAAGATACGCCGGGCGGACTTGATATCCAGCACATCTTTGGATGCCTCGTGCCAGGGCAGGCTGGTGAGCCAGTCCAGGTAGGTGGAAGCCACCACATATTCCGACGATGAGGGATTCATGCGGGACAGGCGCTGCAATTCTCTCTGGGCTTCTTTTTCCGCCTCTTCCGGCAGACGGCTTTCCTGGATCACTGCCCGGTATTCACGGATTTCCACGCTGTCACTGTCGGTTTCCCCCAGCTCTTCCCGGATGGCTTTGAGCTGCCGGCGCAGATAATATTCCCGCTGCTGTTTGTCCATGTCTTCCTTGACCTGGTTCTGAATCCGGGAGCCCATTTCCAGAATTTCCAGCTGATCATTGACCAGGCGGGTGACTTTTTTCAACCGCTGGTTGACATTGAGCATTTCCAGCACTTTCTGCTTTTCTTCCACGGGCGCGTTAATGGAGGACGCGACCATATCCGCCAGCACATTGGGTTCTTTCAGGGATTTGATCATATGGGCCATCTCTCCGGGCAGTCCGGGAGACAGATTGACGATTTTTTCGTACTGTTCAGCGATATTGGCCATGAGTGCCCGGTTTTCCACACTCCGATCCTGGTTTTTGCAGGTCAGCACCTCGATATTTGCCTGAAGATAAGGTTTGCCCTGTAAAAACTGCACGGTCTTGAACCGGTTCAGCCCCTGAATGAGCAGTTGGGCTTTTTCATCCTTCATTTTGGACATTTTCAGAATCATGGCCACGGTACCGATGCGAAACAGATCCTCGGCCCGGTGTTTTGACCCCGGGTCCGGTTTTCGGGAAAGAATCAGGCCCAGCATGCGGGAGCCGGCCATGGCTTCATCAATCAGATCAATCGCCTCTTTCTGGACCAATACCAGAGGCAGCACCATTTTGGGAAACAGGTTGGTATCCACAATGGGAAGGATGGGAATTTTACCGGGAATATCATTGGTGGAGATGGCAGCGGCTGAATGTCTGATGTCATCCATGTCTTATCCTTTGTGAATGAACAGAAATGCTAGATAAAATCCATGGACAGATCATGTGCCGGTTTCATATTCTGTGAAAATAATTTGCCCAGGGTCAGTTGAAGAAAACCGTTGTTAAAAACTGCAGAGACTTTTTCCACATCGATCATGCAGGGAAGGTACAGGACTCGTTCGAACTGACCGAACTGAATTTCAGCCAGCCGATAGGTGGCTGCGGGATCCAGACGGGCATTTTTTCTGATTCCGGAAATTTTGACTGCTTTGTTGCTGACTTCAATAATAATATCCTCTTTTTGCACCCCGGCGATCTCCGCCTGGATAATGATCTGATTTTGGGTCTCAAAAATATCCATCTGGGGTTTCCAGATCCGTTTTGAAAAACAGAACATGGGATTTACGGACTGAAACATGTCTTGAAAGGATCTTTCATCGGTATCGTACGTACCAAGGTTGCTGCCGAAACGAATTTCTATATGTTCCATAAAAAGCTCCTGCAGAGGGTGTTCTTATGATCGTATGACCATCAGTAAAGATATCATCCGGCCATAAAATTGTAAAGCGCAATAAAAATATTCCCATACCAGGGTCTTGAAATCCCGGTCCATGGGTGATATTGGACGGACATGGATCCGGAAAAAATCAAAAAGGAAATGCCAGCCGACGGACTGATTTAACAATTATGCACATGTGGTCCCTTTATTTTCCAGCGCTGGTGAGCGGCCTGATGCTGACCTTGAGTTTTCCGGACGTGTATATGTACGGCCTGGGATTCATCGCCCTGGCCCCTCTGATCTTCTCTCTGGAGACCCTGACGGCCCGGCAGGGATTTGTTGCCGGATTTGCCGCGGGATTCGTTCATTTCTCCACCCTGATTTACTGGATTGTTCCCACCTTGTGCACATTCGGCGGACTACATCCGGTTTTGTCCGTGTCGGCCCTGATTCTTCTGTGCCTGTATCTGTCTGTCTATCCGGCCCTTTTTGCCTTTGGCCTCAAAAAACTGGCCCCGCCACCCGTATTAATGCCGCCGGCTGCGGCCGCCATCTGGATCGGGCTTGAATGGGTGCGGACCTATCTGTTCACCGGGTTTCCCTGGGGCATTTTAGGCTACAGCCAGGCGGAAAACCGATGGATTGTGCAGATCGCGGACATGACCGGGGTGATGGGCATCTCTTTTCTTCTGGTCCTGTGCAGTGCCGTGGCCGCACAGACATGGCGATATCTTGTGACACGCCGGCGATCCGGACATTCTGCGGCATTGATCCCGGTGGCCGTCAGCGCCGGATACACCTGTCTGCTTCTGGCCGGGGCGTATGGATATTCAATGTATCGACTTGCCGATGTACAGAAAAAAATGGCCCGGGCTTCGGTCACCCGCCTGGCCATCATTCAGGGAAACATCCGGCAGGACATGAAATGGGACATGGCGTTCCGCCTGGCCACCATCGAAAAATACGGCACATTGTCCCTTGAGGCGGCCCAATTTCAACCGGACCTGATCATCTGGCCGGAAACCGCTCTGCCGTTTTATTACGGCCATAACACCGCGCTTTCCAATCAGGTGGACCCGTATATCCGGCAGGCCGGCACCCATTTTCTCATCGGCACCCCGGCCGTGGACACGGCCCATGATCCGGTCCGATATTTCAACCGGGTGGTGATGCTCGATCACCTGGCTTTGCCCAGAGGCGTGTATGACAAAACCCATCTGGTGCCGTTCGGTGAATATGTCCCGTTCCAGGACCTGCTGTTTTTCATTGAAAAACTGACGGCTGAAGCTGGTAATTTTTCCAGAGGAGATCCGGCATTCACTCCTCTGACGTTCAAAAATCATCACACCGGGGTGCTGATCTGTTTTGAGATCCTGTTTCCGGACATTTCACGCGCGTTTGTCCAAAACCGGGCCGATCTGCTGACCACGGTAACCAACGATGCCTGGTTCGGACACACATCCGCAGCATCCCAGCATTTTGCCATTGCCGTGCTCCGGGCCGTGGAAAACCGCCGGAGCGTGGCCCGGGCCGCCAACACCGGGATTTCCGGGTTCATCGACCCCACCGGCCGGGTGCGGCAATCCACCCCTGTTTTTACCGATGCCGTGATCCTGCAAACCCTTCCGGCCATGACGTCTTTGAGCGTTTACACCCGTTTCGGGGATCTGTTCACCCTGATCTGTGTTATTGCAATCATCCCGGGTTTTATGGTAAAAACCTGTCAATATATGAAAAGGAGATATCAGCCATGAATACTGACTTAAAACAAACCCTGTCTGCATTAACTGCCAAAGCTGACCGCCTCAAGGAGTATCTTTGACCTGCCGGTCAAAGAAAAACGATTAAAAGAACTGGAATTCTTCAGTGCCCGGCCTGATTTCTGGGATGATCCGGACAAAGCCACTGAAATGCTCAAGGAACAGACCCGGCTTTCCGATCTGATCGAGCATTGCAACCATCTTGGCAATGAAATTGAAGACGCCCGCATGCTGCTGGAAATGGCCCATGAGGAAGAAGACAAAGAAGCGGAAGCGGACGTGGCACGGCAACTGGCCGACATTGAAAAGAAAATCAAACAGTTTTCCCTGGACATCACCCTGGACCATGAAGACGATGCCAGGGATGCCCTGGTATCCATCAATGCCGGTGCCGGGGGTACGGATTCCCAGGACTGGGCCGAAATACTGTTCCGCATGTATTCCCGGTGGATCGATAAAAAAGGGTATAAAATGACCCTGATCGACTTGCAGCCCGGAGATGAGGCCGGTATCAAAGGGGTCACCTTCAAAGTGGCGGGAAAAAATTGCTTCGGGTTCATGAAAGTGGAATCCGGGGTCCACCGGCTGGTGCGCATCTCCCCGTTCAATGCCGGGGGCAAGCGCCACACTTCATTTGCTTCGGTATTTGTGTATCCGGATATCAAAGATGACATCCAGATCGATATCGAAGACAAAGACCTGCGCATCGATGTGTTCCGGGCATCCGGGGCCGGGGGCCAGCACGTGAACAAGACCAGCTCGGCTGTGCGCATCACCCATCTGCCCTCCGGCACCGTGGTCCAGTGCCAGCAGGAACCGTCCCAGCACCGGAACAAGGAGATTGCCATGAAGGTGCTGAAATCCCGGCTCTACCAGCAGGAAAAACAAAAGCAGGATCAGAAGATGCAGTCGCTGCACGACGGCAAGGACGACATCGCCTGGGGCAGTCAGATCCGGTCCTATGTGCTGCATCCCTACCGCATGATCAAGGACCACCGCACGGATCATGAGATCGGGGATGTGGACCGGGTTCTGGACGGGGATCTGGATGAACTCATCGAAGGGGTATTGATGTCCTGACCATGGACCCCATGGCCGTTATTGAAAAATATTATCCCGCCGGATCCCCGCTGCACTGCATCCTGGTAGATCACAGCCGGCAGGTGGCAGAAAAAAGCCTGGAAATCGCCCGGAACCTGGCGGATCCGGACCTGGATCTTTTGTTTATCAAACAGGCCGCCCTGCTCCATGACATCGGCATCTTTTTAACCACCTCCCCGAAACTCGGCTGCACCGGGGAGGCACCCTATGTGTGTCATGGATATCTGGGCCGGGAACTGCTGGACAGCGAAGGCCTGGATCCGGCTTACGGCCGGGTGGCCGAACGGCACACCGGAGCCGGTATCAGCCTGGACACCATTAACCGCCACAATTTGCCCCTGCCCCGGCGGGACATGGTGCCGGTCACCCCGGCAGAAAAAATCATCTGCTGTGCAGACAAATTTTTTTCCAAAACCGGTCCGGCCCGGCACCGGCCCAGGACCGTGCCCCAGATCCTGGCGGACTTAAACGCCATCGATCCGGCCCATGCCCGCCGGTTTGCCCGGTGGGCACAGGAATTCAGACTGTAAAAAAGGCAATTGCTTCCAGATCAGTCATTTAAAGTTGCCGGCCGGTTTGCGGCCGGGCATCATCCGGATATAGCCGCTATAGAATCTGTTTCAAAAACAATTTGGTCCGGTCATGGATGGGATTTTTGAAAAAATGCTCGGGTGTGCCTTCTTCCACGATCATGCCTTCGTCCATGAAAATCACCCGGTCCCCCACTTCCCTGGCAAAGCCCATTTCATGGGTGACGCACACCATGGTCATGCCCTCTTTGGCCAGGGTTTTCATGACATCCAGGACCTCACCGATCATCTCCGGATCCAGGGCCGAGGTGGGTTCGTCAAACAGCATGATCTTGGGATCCATTGCCAGGGCCCTGGCAATGGCCACCCGCTGCTGCTGACCTCCGGACAGATTGGACGGCCAGGCCTTGGCTTTGGCGGAGATCCCCACCTTTTCCAGCAGCATCCTGGTTTTTTCCTCCCGCTCCTTTTTGGGTCTTTTCCGCACCAGTTTCTGGGCCAGATTCACATTGCCCTGCACGGTCAGGTGGGGATACAGATTAAAGGACTGGAACACCATGCCCATTTCCGCCCGGACTTTGTTGATATTGGTCTTGGGATCGAAAATATCCACCCCGTCCACCAGGATCTGACCGGCTTCTGCAGTTTCCAGACGGTTCAGGCACCGCAAAAATGTGCTTTTTCCCGAACCGGACGGTCCGATGACCACCACCACCTCTCCTGCCTTGATTTTATTGGACACATCCACCAGGGCCTTGACCTCATGGGGAACATAAAATGTCTTGTAAATACTTATAACATCTATCATTTGGTGGCTGTCCTCCTTTCCAGATACTGGACACACATGGAAAGCGTAAAAGTCATAAGCAGATAGAGAATGGCACACAATATCCACAATTCAAAGGTTTGCAGACTTGTGGTAATACCCTCCCGGGTGGCTTTGGTCAATTCCCTGATGGAAATCAGACCCAGCAGGGAAGAATCCTTGATCAGGTTGATGAACTGGCCTGCCAGGGGCGGCAGGATGGTTTTCAATGCCTGGGGAAGAATAATATGAAACATGCACTGGAAATAGGTCATGCCCGAAGATCTGGCTGCCTCCACCTGACCGGGATGAATGGCCTCGATGCCGGCTCTCACAATTTCCACCACATAGGCGCCCGTGAAAATGGACAAGGCCATGATACCGTACCATTGGGGGTCAAGTTTAGGAATGCCGTTCATCAGCAGAATTTTGTTCATGGTGGTTCCCAGAACAAAATAAAAAATCATGATCTGCACCAGCAAAGGAGATCCCCGGATAACCTCCACATAGGTGATGGCCGACCATTTGAGCACCGGGGTATCCGAGACCCTTGCCACGCCGCCGATGATCCCCAGTGTGATCCCGAAAATCGTGGCAAGGAACGAAATTTTCAGGGTCACCCACAGGCCTTTGGCCAGGATACCGGGCTGCCAACTCCCTTCATACGATGCAACGATATCCCCCGGAGACACCATATCTCCTTCAATCCAGTCATATGAATCTTTGGGAACCGTATAGGTTCTTGTGCCGGCATCCGTTGTGACAATGATATCCACTTTTTCCCTGTTGTCGGCAATGGTGTCAATTTCCCCGTAGCCTTCTGCATACAGGGTAATGGTGGATTTGTACATGAAGTACTTTGGCACCTTGAACCAGCGCCACTGATAATCCACGGCCACCGTGGCATAATACACCGCACCGATGACCATGAACAGCAGCACAAGAAAACCGATCACTGACAGAAAATAGGCAATGGGATTGCTCAAGCGTTTGATGTTGGATATGTTTTGTTCCATATATCTAACCTTACAAAACAGGCCGACAGAAGACATCTTCTGCCGGCCCGGATTCATTCAAAGTTCCTGATGCAATGGTGACAAATCAAATTAATTCTGCAGATCTTTCTGCCATTCATTGGATTTGATCCATTTGTCATAGGACTGCTGCCATCTGCCGTCATTTTTGTACTGGCGGATAAAGTTGTTCAGAAAGTTCAGGAAATCGGGATCCCCTTTTCTGACCGCCATGGCCAGTGGTTCAAAGGTAAACGGTTCGGTCAGTGCAACGGTTTTGCCTTTTCCATGCTGTGCCTGCATGATCTCAATAAGGGGCAGATCATACACCGTGGCATCGGCATTGCCCTGGATCACTTCCATGACCGCTTCGGTTTCCACCTCAAAGCTCTTGTAGGTGGCCCGGGGGATCATTCTTTTGACTGCCTGCTCACCTGTGGTGCCCAGTTTGGAGGTGATGACATATTTGGGATCATTCAGGTCTTTGTAGGATTTTACCACCCCTTCATGTTTTTTGTTCAGCAGGATGGCCTGTCCCACAACAATATAGGGATCGGTGAAGTTGACGGCCAGGTTTCTTTCCTGGGTAACGGTCATGCCGGAAATGATAATATCAAATTTTTCAGTGATCAAAGAGGGGATAATACCGTCCCATGCCGTGTTTACCGGGGTGAACGTAACGCCCATGGCCTTAGCCAGCTGTTTTCCCATGTCAATGTCGAATCCGATGTACTGGCCTTTGGTATTGGTCATTTCAAAGGGAAGGTAGCCGGATTCAAATCCCACCCGGATTTCTCCTGCCTTGACAATGGATTCAAGGGTTGATTTTTTGGCCAGTTCAATGTCGGCACTGAATGCCGGTGCGGAGACAAGAACAAATGCCAGAGCGAACAGGGATACAAACAATTTTTTCATCTTTTTCCTCCTGAAAGTTAAGTTTCGGCTCTGATCATCTCCGTCAGCGAAGATGATCCGTTAAAGCCTGTTAAAGGATAGTAAAAACCGTTTTTGAATCAAGTCTAATAATTAGCGCATAACCAAATTAAATGGCAAGCAATATTTTATGGATCTGGATATTTGACGTAATATGTCCTATGATGATGACGTTATTTGCACGATTCACCCTATAATTCGGTACCCGTTATTATTTCATGAAAAAACAGCTGACTCAAACAAGCCCTTCCTGTTCACCGCTGAAGCCCCCCGGGCTGAAAATACTGGCTGTATCTGATTTCATCGATAAATCCCTGACCCGCCTGGTGGAAACCAGAACCCTGGAGCCCGTGGACCTCATCATCTCCTGCGGAGATATGGAGCCGGAATTTCTGTCATTTCTGCGGGATCGGCTGGACCGGCCCCTGTTTTATGTCAAAGGCAATCACGATATTCGGTACACCTCCGGTAACCCCGTGGGATGCAAAAATATTCACAAGCAGATCATTTCCCTGGACGGAGTCAATATCTTAGGCCTGGAAGGATCCATGTGGTATAACGGCGGCGCCAACCAGTACACCGAAGCCATGATGAAAAAACAGATATTTTCCCTGTGGCTGTCTTTATGGCGTAAAAAACCGGTACATATGATCATCACCCATGCCCCGCCCCGCCACATCCATGACAAAGAAGACTTATGTCACCGGGGATTTGAATGCTTCAACACACTGATTCAAAAATACCGGCCCGATTATTTTATCCATGGACACATACACCGGGAATTTGATACCCAATCCGATAGAATTACACGCGTCAACCATACGCAGGTCATCAACACCTGCGGATTTACACTCATAGAGGTCTGAACCATGAAAAATTTCTTCAAATACCTGTTTTCGGCCGATGCCGCCCGGCAGGATACACGCAACCACGTGGATTCGTTCCATGAACAGCAGGCCCAGGAAGAAGATGTGACGTTCGTTGATCACGGCATCCAGACCATTTCTTTGGAAAACATCATCGGCAGTGTGGGTAAATACGGGGATTTTGATTCCCGGTTCCGGCCCAAAAAACACATGTCCGCCCAGCGGTTTACGGAAATCAAACAGGCCATGCGTCAGGGCAGAGCCATCCCGCCGGTCAAACTGTACCAGATCCGCAACCAATACTATGTCCTGGACGGCAACCACCGGGTGGCGGCGGCCAAGGAACTGGGATGGACGGAAATCAAGGCCAAGGTGGTGGAGATTGTATCCGCCAGGAATACCCTGGAAAACCTGTTGTATCTGGAAAAAACGAAATTTCTGGAAAAAACCGAACTGCCCCGGGAAATCGATCTTACGGAAGTGGGAAAATACAAATATCTGGAACAGCAGATCCGGAAACATCAGGATTACCTGACATCCCAGTCCGGCAAAAACTGCGATTTCATCCGGGCCGCCAGAGACTGGTACCACACCATATACCTGCCCATGACCTCCATCATCCAAAACGGGGACCTGCTCAAGTATTTTCCCGGGCGGACCCTTGCCGACCTGTACACTTATATTGCCTATCATCACTGGGATTCCAGTACCAACCGGCGTTACGGCATCGGTATCGATCGGCTGATCCCCAAAAGCATGGCCGGTTTCAGAAGCGCCATGCTGGAAAAACAAACCCCGGAATACCCGGAAATGAAACGCACCATTACCGCATTCATTCTCATTGACACGGATGCCATGACAGAAACCACCCTGTCGGATCGATTGTTTGCACTGGATGAAGTCCGGGAGGTCCATACGGTTCACGGCAGTATCGATCTCTTGGTAAAAGTGGTTCTCCAGCGGGATTTTCTCACCTCGGATGCGGAAACTATTGCCGAATTCCTGGATCAGCAGATCCGGAAAATCGAGGGAATCAAACGGACCCAGACCATGATACCGGGCCGGTCCCTGGTCAAAGACGGCTTTGCTGGCTAAGCGCGTTGGAAATTTGGGACAATTCAGGAAAAAATGCTGTCAATCCGCCTTGTGCCAATAAATTTTTGTGGTGCTGAAACATGACGGAATCCCACATATCCAGAAATGTTTTCAAAGGTTGGGGCACCTTTTTTTTGTGGAGATAGAATACCCCGTTTTCAATGATTTGAGCCTCGGATTTACCTTTGGACAACTGTTTTTCAATGTGATGTTCCCGCTGGAGGATCTCTTTGATTTTTGCCATAAAAATGTCGGATATGCCTTTTTGGATCATTCCGCCATGACTGGACAGAATCAAATTGATCTGCATTCCGTCCAATCGAAGAAGGGAGAAGATCAGATCCCGGATATCACAATTCTGCCACCCATACCACGGTCCGAACCGGTCCAGTCCCAGATCTCCTGAAAACAGGATCCGGTCATCCGGAAAATAAAACGAGGTATGCCCCGGGGAGTGGCCCGGGGTGTCCATCACCACCATTTCCGGAGCAAACTCCACAAAAACCGTGTCAGGCCCATAGGATGAAAAATGCGTCAACGACCGGAATCCCTGGGTGTTTTCAACAAACGCATGCCACTGTTTGCCGCAGCCTAAGGGACCGGCTGTCTGTTGAACCACATGATCCAGGCTGGAAAGAAATGCCGCTTCTTTTGCCGGCACAAAGACCTGTATCCCGGCTTTTTCCGCCTGGTGGGTCCAGACGCTGTGATCCAGATGGAAATGCGTGATCACCGCTGCATCCGGACATCTTTGTTCCAGCAGGGTCCGGGTATCGGACTCTCCTAAATTCATGTCTATGAATATCTGTTTTCTGGACTGGACAATCAATCCGGCACAAGAGGAAAACCGGGCCATGGAATCGGGTTCCACATATGTAATTTTGTCTGTAATCCGGGTTTGTTTCATAAAAACGTTTTCCTTTGAAAGTATCCTGCAAGCGGACATCCGTGCCGGCAAAACCGTCTGGTACCGGCCTTCAGGGTGAGACAAATGCGGTACGTTCGTCAAACTGAGGATACCCGGCCAGGGTATTGAACAGATCATGCCCATAGTCAAGATCGGATTTTCGGGCCACACAATACTTGATATCCAGCAAAGGATACACCCATACATCGTGCAGGATTTTTATCTGGGCCTGCTCCCACAACCGGATCTGTTTTTTGGGATCCATTTCCGTCAACGCCGTGTCCAGAAGATCATCCACGGAAGTACAATGGGAAAAATTGGTATATGCATTGACACCGGTCAGGACGATGGCATCGGAATGAAAAAATCCCCGCAGATACGTATCCGCATTGGGTCGGAGCGTAAAATACAGAACCATGGCATTCCGGTTGTCCCGGACAATCCGGTGGTATTCTGAATGGGATACGATTTTCAACTCCACGATAATGCCGATCTCTTTCAACGCCTGTTGCAGAATTTCATAGCTTGTCTTAAACAGCCGTTTTTCCGATCCATACAGGGTTAAGGAAAATCCGTCTGCAAACCCGGCGTCCGCCAGCAGTTTTCTGGCTTTTTCAATGTTTTTTTCAAAATTCAGCCCCAAACTGATAATTTTTTCGTTTGACAGCCCACCGGGCAGAAACGCCGGACTCATGGGGGCCAGCACCGGAGACACCAGCTTTGGGCTGGATGCGGCCAGAAAATCATCCCGGTCCAGGGCATGGACGATGGCCTGCCTCACCCGGGGATCATTCAGGGGCTCAATGGAGGTGTTGAAATGAAACAGGCCGGTGAACCCCGGACCGAACACATCGACGATGGTTTCAGGTACCCGGTCCATGCGCTCGATCCATCCGGGTTCGCCCACTCCGAGGATCAGATCCATCTCCTTGTTTGCAAAAGCCGCCTCCCGGGTATCGTTGTCCGGAATAAAATACATTTCCACGCCCGCCAGTTTCGGGGTTCCCCGAAAATACCCGGCATAGGCTCTGAACTCGCATTTTTCCTTTGGCACATACCGGTGAAACATGAACGGACCCGTGCCCACCGGGTGAGTGACAAAGGCATCATACCCACCCGCCTGGATCGCTTTTTCACTCACAATATATCCGCCCCGGTGATTGGCGATTTTCGGCAGAAAAAACAACGGTGACACGGGTTCTTCCAAAATAATTTTCAAGGTATGGTCATCTGTCTTTTCAAACGTCATGCCCGCATATTCACCGGCCATGCTGCAAAAATCCGGGTCTGCCAGTTTTTTTAATGAAAAGATCACATCATCTGCAGTCAACTCATACACCGGGTTGAACGGGCCGGGATGAAAAAAAATTCGTTTTTTCAGATGAACCGTCCAGACCTGGCGGCCATTTTCAAGTTGATACGTGGGAATGGATGCTGCGATATCCGGTTCCAGACGGGAAAGATCTCCGGGTACATACCGGATCAGGCAGTTGAAAACCAGGTCTGCATAGGTATAGTCCTGGGATCCTCTCAGCAGATGAGGATCCAGACTGCCCAAACTGCTGGTATGAACGGCAAATTTCAATACCCGGCCCGGCGGAGAAATCGCATCTGCCTGACCGGTCATCAGCACCCCCCACAACCCACACCCCAATGCCAGGCATCCCAGAAAAGACAACCACCGCTGTTTCACGACACAATCCCCCCCCCTTTTGATTCGGATTCTTTTTATACGAATCAAAAAGGGCAGCGTCAAGGAAAAACTCAAACATCCAGTTACATGGGGGTATTGGGTATCAAGTCCCAGATGCCGCAGGGACAGGCCCCTTTGCAGAACCCGCACCCGATGCACCGTTCCGGATCCACCCGGTATTCAAACCCTGCGTTTCCCATATCGTTGCGAAAAATAGCCGATTCCGGACAAACCGCCACGCAGATGCCGCAATCCCGGCATCTGCCGCAGGATGCACAGACCTCGCCGCAGGACGACAAATCATCAGGCCGTGTTTTGGGATCATAATACGCCAGATGAACCCGGGAGGTATCCATGACCGGCATGGCGGATATTTCCCGGACTTCTTTTCCGGATATCAGCTGATCAATAACCTGGGCCGTGCGTTTACCCGCACCGATAGCATCCGTGATCAGGCCCGGAGCCACTGCATCGCCGATGGCAAATACTTTGGGATCCGAGGTCCGGTTGAACCGGTCCACGGTGACGAATCCATTGTCCACAGCCAGAAGGGGTTGAATGAAATCCAGGTCCGGAACATCGCCGATGGCCACCACCACCGTGTCTGCCGGCAGCAGATCGCCGTTTTGGAGTATTACACCCTGTTCGGTAATTTCTTTAGTATACACGGGCCACAGAAATTTGGCCCCGCAATTTTCCGCATCTTCCCGTTCTTTGCCGAATGCGGCCGGCTGCTGCACATCAATCAGGGTGATGTCTCGGGCTCCTAAGCGATGGGCTTCCGTGGCCACATCACACCCCACATTGCCGGCCCCGATGATCACCACCTGTTTGCCGGGGGTGATTTTCTTTGTTTTGGCATCCGACAGAAATTCATTGGCAAACACCGCCTGCTCGATGCCGGGCACGGGCAGGGATTTTGGTTTTTTCGCTCCGGCCGCCACAACCGTGAAATCATATTCATCCCGGATCCGGACAAAGGCATCCGCATCAATGGGCTGTTTCAGGCGGATATCAGGAATCAGGGCCTTGATCCGCGCCAGTTCCGTTTTCAGGGTGTTTTCAGGAATCCGGGATCCCGGGATCACGGATGCGATCTTGCCGCCGATGACTGGCCCAGTGTCGAACACGGTCACCAAATGGCCGTTGAGGGTCAGGTGCCAGGCAGCGGACAATCCACCGGGCCCCGCACCGATCACCGCCATTTTTCTGCCGGTTTTTTTCGCCGGTTCCGGGGGAGGGACCTGTTCCCCGGCCCGGCCCAGGTTTCTGACACTCACCGGGGGCATGCCTTCCTGATGCCGGGTGCAGGCAGCCATGCAGGGGCTGGGACACAGATATCCGCACACGGTGGCGGGAAACGGGGTATGGGCCAGACCCATGGCAATGGCTTCGTCCACATTGTCAGCCCTTACCATGGCCCAGCGGTCCTGAACCGGAATGCCGGTGGGGCAGGCTGCCTGGCAGGGAGAAATATATTTACCCTGCTCCCACACCGGCACATACCGGCGCAGATCCCCTGTGGCGATCACCGGAATGGTTCCCGGCACTGTTTCCTGCAAATCTCCGATCAGCCCGCCTGGACCCAGTTCCCGGTCCCACACCTGTTGTCTGAAACCCTGCATATCCGGCCGGTCCGGGCTGTCCGCTTTTTCATGGGGGGATTTGGCTGTCAGCAGCATCCACTCCGGCCGGACCGTCAATGCAGCCAGCAGATCCATGCGGCCGGTTTTTTTCAGAAAATGCGAAATCCCGGTTTCCAGCCACTGCCAGTCGTCATCAGTGACCGGAATCTGTTTGGCGTCTTTTTGGCTGAACCCTGCCGCACTGCCCCGGACGAACACCTTGCCTCCCACCATGCCCACCAGGGGCCGGTATCCCAGCACCTGTTCTTCCGGCTGACTGCCGTGTCCGCACACCACGGCAATGCCGCCGGCCATGAATTCACCGAAATAATCCCCGGCCGTGCCCAGGACCCACAGCTCCGGGGGATCGAACCGGGGGTTATGCTTGGTCATGGTCATGCCCCGGGCACCGATGCTGCCGCCCACAAACACCCGGCCCTGGGCCGCGCCGTTCATCACGCCGTTGGAGGCGTGGCCGTGGACCACAATCTGGGCCCCGGCATTGAGCCATCCCAGGTCATCAGATGCCGGTCCCATGATTTCGATACAGGTATTGGCATTTCCCAGGGACCCGGTTCTCTGGCCGGAGTGTCCGATAATGCGGATATTCACCGGATCCGTGCCTGCGTCCCATAACCGGCCCCCGATGCCGTGCTGGCCGAATGCCTCGATCTCCAGATGCCGGTGGCCGCTGCGGATCTGCTGATGAATGATCTCCTCCAGAACCCTGGAAGGAATCCGTTTTTCTTCTCTTTTGCCGGGAATATAAATAAAATCAGTGTGTGTCATATCTGAATTCCTTACACTACATACTTGATACTCAATCGCTGGGCTGCCGCAACATCGTCAATACCCAGGGCGTCGGACATGCCGATGGGCAGAGAGGTGGACCGGCCCAGGGGCGCCACGATCTTTTTGAGTTCCGTGTCAAAAGACACAAACAGGTCCACCACCCGCTCCGCCACATCTTCAGGGTCCAGCCGCCGGTAGAGCCGGGGATCCTGGGATGTGATGCCTTTGGGACAGATCCCCACGTTGCAGACATTGCACCGGTCCTCTTCGGTTCCCACGCACCCGGCGGCCGCCTGCATCACATATTTGCCGATCTGGACCCCGGAGGCCCCCAGCATGATCAATGCCGCGGCATTGGCGGCCAGGTTCCCATTTTTGCCGATGCCGCCGCCGGCAAAAATCGGAATCTCGTTCTGCTTGCCGATTTTGATCAGGTTCAGGTAGTTGTCTCTGATACAGCTGGCAATGGGATGTCCCATGTGGTCCATGGACACGGTATAGGCCGCACCTGTGCCCCCGTCTTCGCCGTCAATGGCCAGGCCCGACGCATAATCGTTGCGGGTGAGGTTGTTGAGCACGGCCAGGGAGGTGGAGGACGCCGAAATCTTGGGATACACCGGCACCCGGAACCCCCAGGCCATGGACATGGACAAGATCATCTTGGCCACGGATTCCTCAATGGAATACTGGGTCTGGTGGGTGGGGGGGCTGGGCAGGCTCACGCCGGCGGGCACGCCCCGGATGGCGGCGATGAGTTTATTGACCTTGTGCCACATCAAAAGGCCGCCGTCCCCGGGTTTGGCTCCCTGGCCGTACTTGATTTCGATGGCGCAGGGATCTTCCTTCATATGCGGAATGGCGTGAATGATCTCATCCCAACCGAAATAGCCGGAAGCGATCTGGAGAATCACGTATTTAAGGAACCGGGACCGCAGCAACCGGGGCGGGCATCCGCCTTCACCTGTGCACATGCGCACGGGCATGCCCATCTCTTCGTTCAGATACGCCACCCCCATCTGGAGTCCCTCCCACATGGTGGGGGACAGGGCACCGAAAGACATGCCGCCGATGATCAACGGATAGATTTCCCGCACCGGCGGAATCCACCCGTTTTCCTTCAGACGCTTCATGTTTTCCCTGGGGGAAAGCACCCGGCCCAGCAGGGTCCGCATCTCGAACTCATGACGTCCGGCATCCAGGGCCGGGTCCGTGAGCATGGAGATCCGGGTGAACTTGATCCGGTCCAGAATCGAGCCGGCCGCGTTGCGGCGACCGCCCCGGCGCCGGGGCACCCCCTGCTGGTTGATATGAAACTTCATCCGGTCCAGCCCGGGATTTTTTTCCGGATGGATGGCGTCATTGGGGCACACCAGGGTGCACATGGCGCACCCGATACAGGCATGGGCCACATCGGTTTTCTGCCGGATCCCGTAAAACACATCCTGGGCAACCCCCTGATCCGCCTGTCTGCGGATGCTGGGTTTGAGGGTCCGTTTTCTGAACACGCCCAGTTCAATGGCTTTGACCGGACACACGGCCGTGCACTGGCCGCACAGGGTACACCGGTCATTGCTGAATTTCACCTGCCAGGGCAGGTCGTTAAGGCTTAAAGCGGAAGGTTCAAGGCTTCGGTTTGACGACATATGGTTACCTCCTGGCGGTCGGGGCCGACAATGGCTGTGTCTAAATGCATGGGTTGAATGTCTCTGGATTTGTCCCGGTCCGGAATCACGGCATCCAGGCCGCAGATTTCCGACGAGAACCCGTAAAGGCCGGGCTTCCCTCCCACCACACCGGGCCGCAGCTTTTTGCGGTCCTGGACCATGAACAACGAATGGTCCGGCAGGGTGCCGATGACGCAGTTGGGGCCGTCAATGATCAGAGACCGGCAGGTGCGTTTCAGGTGAGATAAAAATCCGGCATTGGGATGAACGGCCAGGTCTCTTTCCTGAAGCGGGGTGATCACATGCTTGTACCCGTCGATTCCCAGCCCCAGCTCAACCAGGGAATAATGCAGGATATGGGCGAACACTTCGGAATCGGACTGGTATCCGGTGTAGGCGGCAATCCCCCGGGAGGTCAGAAAATCCCTGATGGGAATAAATGCCGTGTTTTCGCCGTTGGTCATGGTGCTGTACCCTTTGATGAAAAACGGATGACACGCATACAGGTCAATGGCGTAATTGGTGTTCTGCCTTCCCTGGGCCATGATGATTCTAGCCTTGAGCTCCTTGCGGTCCAGTCCCAGATATCCGGCCAGAAGCAGCGGATCTCCGATCTCCTTGATCATGATGGTGTCCGGCCAGAAGGAAAACACCATCATATCTTTTTTTTCCTCTCCCATTTCGCGGATCTTGAGCCGGATGTCGGACAGCCGGACCGCCATGTCGTCTTTGCTCAGACTGTCCCAGTCTTCGGGCAGTTCATAGGCCCGGATCAGGTACAGATCTCTTCTGGGAATGCCTTCCACCGGTTTTTTAGGCACTTTTAAAGAAATTTTATATTTGGTGAGAAAGCCTAAATCCATCATGAACAGATCCAGGCGCCGGATCCCTTCTTCACTGAAAATACCCGACAGAATCGGGGCCTCTTTCATCTCTTCAAACGGCCCGCCCAGGTCCTGAAGCAACAACCCCATGCCGGACCCGTCATGGCCTTCCTTCATCACATCCAACGCCTTGATGGCCAGCATGGGGGACACCGGGTCCCGGCTGGTGAGTGCGAACAAACGACACATATCAATATCTCCTGACATCTTAAAATATTGCAGGGACCCACCCCCTGGGCAGGCCGTCTTTTCACCGCGAATTCTGGAGAAAAAGGGAATTCACCGATTTCCAAGGATTTCAATCTAAAGAGATTCTCTCACCGTGTCAATCATTTTTTTTTGAAAAGTTTTTTAAAATGAGAAAAATTAAGAACAAAAAGCTTAGTATTTAAATAATTGGCGCATAAAATTTGGACGATACAGATCTAATCAGAAAATTAATTTTTTTAATGGGAAGAAAAGGGCTGGAGCCCGTAAACCATCCGGGCCCGGTCACACAAGGGATTTTCCCGGCCGTTCTCCCATGATCGGGGAAAATCGCGGCAAACCCCGGGCCGGGCCATGTAAATGGCACATGTCACCCGGGTGCCCACCGCCCCTTCCAGGGCCGCGCACCGGGGTGACATTGCCTGGGTCCCTTTCATGAACCAGCCGGATATTCGGTCACCTTTGATCAGATCCAGGGGCACGCCCCGGTCGTCATCCGTGTCCTGCAATGCCACCGAATAAAATGCGCAGCAGGCACCGCACTTCATACAGGGACCCGGCTTTACCGGTTCCTTTCTGAGGGGCAGTGCCACAGCATCCGAATGTATGGGAATTCAAACCGCCTGGTCGTTTTTCATGGCCTGGTAGTAATCGTTTACCTCAAGTTCCCGGGTCTGTTTGCGGTACCAGCCGTCAAACAGGATCAGGCCCTGCTGTCCGTCCAGGGAGGTATAGTTTTTTATGGTCTGTCCCTGCATGGCCGCCGTGGCCGAATCAAACACCCGGAAACGGGCGGTTCCGTCCTTTGGCAGGTCGGTGACCATTTTGAGCTGCCAAACCCAGTCCGGATCATACTGCAGGTTCACCACCAGGTATTTTCCCAGATCCGATGTCAGTTCCTTGGGTTTGGGAAGCGGGTCAGTGCCGGTTTTTTTCCAGAATTTCCAGTTCATTTTTCACCTCTTTTTTGCGTAAAAATGTATGATTTTTCAAAATCTCTTCAGCATAAATCATACCACTGGAAAAACTTTATTCGGCAGAAGGCCGCCCCCGGTGGGGGTGTCTTGCTGCCGGACAGGAATCCACGGGGTGGCTCCGACAGTCCGTCAGCAAGACACCCCCACCGGGGGCTCCGCTGTACAAAAGGAGAACCGGCTCTGCTATGCCATCCGTCGTGCGGGAAATTCCTCTGGCTGAAACGTCTTTCCTGCCTATTGTTTGGCTTCAACGGCGAGTGCCGGGCGGTTTCTGTGGGTTGAATCCCATTCTGACGCGTTTGCTACAGGGAGTTGGGCATGCGAAGCGGTCAAAACGGCAAACTGTTTGAGGACATACCTGCCCGCAGTTTTTGCCGTTCAGCGCAGCTTGCCCTTACTCCCTGTCAAACACGGCAGAGGGTGAGGCCCACAGGGACCGCCCGGCACGGGTCATTTGCCTGACAGGTATCGCAAACCAAAAAGATCAGAAAAAAGACATTTTATGTCTGATTCAAAGAAAAACAGACGTCTTTGGTCCTGAATTGAGAGACTGAAACCTATCCGGCATTTCGGCCAAAAGGAATATTGAGCTTTTTCATGCGTTTGCGCAGAGTCGACGGATGCATTGCCAGAACCTTTGCCGCGCCTTTGTCCCCTTCCACCCGGCCTTTGCACTGGTGCAGCACGGTCTGGATATGATCGGCCATCACCTGGTCCAGACTCCGGCCGGTGGGAGTAAAATCCGCTTTTTCAGGCACCATGGGCCGGGGTATTGATGCCGGAGACAGACCGATTTCACAGAAATCCAGGTATCCGGAACGGTCCAGGATCATGGATCTTTCCACGGCATTTTCCAGTTCCCGGATATTGCCGGGCCATTGATATGCCATCAACCGGTCCATGACGGCGCTGGAAACACGGGGTACCTGGTGGCGCTTCATTTCCCGGGATTTTTTTTCGATAAAATGCCTCACCAGATCCGGAATATCCGGTGTCCGGTCCCGGAGGGGCGGGATCTCAATGGGAAACACCTGAAGCCGGAAAAACAGATCCGGCCGGAACTGACGATCGGCCATCATTTTTTCCAGATTCCGGTGGGTGGCGGCAATGACCCGGATATTTACGCCAATGGTTTCACTGCCCCCCACCCGGTCGATTTCCTTTTCCTGAAGCACCCGCAAAAGCCGGATCTGGGCCTCGGCCGGCAGTTCTCCGATTTCATCCAGAAACAGGGTCCCGCCCTGGGCCCGTTCGATACGGCCTCTTTTCCGGGAGACGGCACCGGTGAACGCGCCTTTTTCATACCCGAACAGTTCACTGTCCAGAAGGGATGCGGGAATGGCCCCGCAGTTCACCCGGATAAACGGCCCGTCTTTGCGAAGGGACAGGTTGTGGATGGCATTGGCGATCACCTCTTTGCCGGTACCGGTTTCTCCCAGCAGCAGCACCGGACTTTCCAGGGGCGCCACCTGACGCACCATTTCCATCACCGGCTTGAGGCCCTGGCTTGCCCCCACGACTTTTTCACCGGATATTTTATGCAGTTCATCCTGCAGGTACCGGTTGTCATCCGCCAAAAGTTCCTTGAGATTTTTCAGCTCCCGGAACCGCAGACTGTTGGTCAGCGCAATGGCACAGGGCTTGGCCAGAAGACTGAGCAAATGAACATGGGACGGGGTAAATGAATGATGCCCGTCATTGAACACACTGAAAATCCCCAGCATGGTTTTTTCCAGCACCAGGTCCATGACCACGGCAGACAGGTCCCAGGCCTTGAGCCGATCCGCCACCGGCCCGGTCACGGGATCATTGCCCAGCCGTTCAATCACCCGGATTCTTTCCAGACGGCGGGTTTCCACCTGGCGGCGCCCGGTTCTGGACAATGGAATCCGGATGGACACGGCCCGGCCGGACCGGGGGGTGGCATGGGCCACCATCTCCACGGTCCCGGTCCTGGGATGATACACCTGAAACCCCATCTGACCGGCCGGCATAAACCGCCTTACATATAAAAGGCACTGGTGGAGGGCCCGTTCCAGATCCAGACTGGAGCACAGCCGGAGCGTGGCTTCCCTGAAAAACTCTTTTTCATCTGATTGCGTGGCAGTCATAAACAAACATCCTTCCTGTTCTATTCGACAGTTTATAGAAAAACTTTTAAATAGAACAGATTTTTCTTTTCCATGGGATGGAAAATCAATCTATTTGTTAAGGAACAAGCATATAACATCTTGAAATAAAAAAGGAATCTATTTCAGGCATGATTTGTGCTTTTTAATTATCCATTGAACCAGACAACCTGTAACCAAGAGGAGTGACATATGGAAATAAAAAAAATCTGCGTGCTGGGCGCGGGAATCATGGGTGCCGGCATTGCCCAGGTCTGTGCCAAGGCCGGATTTGAGGTGTTCATCCGGGATATGGAAGACCGGTTTGTGGAAAACGGGTTGACCACCATCAAGTCCAACCTGGACCGGGCCGTGTCCAAGGGAAAAATGGATAAAGACGAGGCCGATGCCGTTTTGGGCCGGATCACCGGTACCACCGATCTGACCCGGGCTGCCGGTGAGGCAGACCTGGTCATTGAAGCCATCATCGAAGTGATGGACATCAAAAGACAGGTGTTCCAGGATCTGGACAACATCTGCAAAAAAGACACCCTGATCGCCACCAATACCTCGGGATTGTCCATTACAGAAATGGCGGCTGTGACCCAGCGGCCCGACAAGGTCATCGGCATGCATTTTTTCAATCCCGTGCCCGTGATGAAGCTGGTGGAGCTGATCCGGGGATTCACCACGTCGGACGACACCCTGAACATGGCCTGGGAATTTGTGGAAAAAATCGACAAAACCCCCATTGAAGTCAAGGAAGCCCCGGGATTTGCCGTGAACCGGATTCTGGTGCCCATGATCAACGAGGCCATTTTTGTTCTGGCCGAAGGCGTGGCATCGGCCGAAGATATCGACAAATCCATGATGCTGGGGGCCAATCATCCCATCGGGCCGCTGGCCCTGTCCGACATGGTGGGCCTGGACACCATATTGTTTGTGCTGGAAGGGTTTCACCGGGAACTGGGAGAAGACAAGTACCGGCCGGCGCCGTTGCTGCGCAAAATGGTGCGGGCCGGATACCTGGGCCGCAAAAGCGGCAAAGGATTCTACGATTACACCAAATAGGACCCATGGGCCCGGGCTGACCCAAATTTCAGTTCCGGGCCATCTGTCTTTGATCGAATCAAACACCAAAAAAGGAGCACCCATGGCACAAGAGGTTGCAGACCGCCGGGATGTGGATTTTGTTCTTCACGAACAACTGGAAGTGGAACAATTGAGCCGGCATGATCATTTTTCGGAATTCACCCGGAAAACCGTTGACCTGATCGTATCTGAGGCCCGGAACCTGGCCCTCAAGGAACTGCTTTCCTGCCAGCGGGAAGCAGATGAAGAGGGCTGCACGTTTGACAGCGGACAGGTAACCGTCCCCAAAGCGTTTCACCGGGCCTATGATCTTTTCAGACAGGGCGAATGGATCGCCATGTGTGATGATCCGGCCTGGGGCGGGCAGGGCATGCCCCGCACTGTGGCCATGGCCGCTGAAAACTATTTTAACGGTGCCAATTTTCCGTTCATGCTCCACAACATTCTGATTCACGGGGCCGGCAAGCTGGTGGAACGGTTCGGCACGGACCTGCAGAAAAAAATGTATTTGAAAAATATGTATACCGGTAAATGGGGCGGCTCCATGCTGCTTACCGAGCCGGAAGCCGGATCGGATGTGGGGGCATTGACCACCAAAGCCGTGAAAAATGATGACGGCACTCACCGCATTTTTGGCAGCAAGATTTTCATCTCTTCGGGCGACACCGATCTGGTGGAAAACATTATTCACCCGGTGCTGGCCAGAATCGAGGGGGCACCGGCCGGTACGGCCGGCATCTCCCTGTTCCTGGTACCCAAATTTCGGGTGAACGAGGACGGCACCCCGGGAGAATTCAACGATATCGTGTGCACCGGCATCGAGCATAAAATGGGCATCCACGGCAGTCCCACCTGTGCCATGACCCTGGGCGGCAAAGGGGCGTGCATCGGCACCCTTTTAGGAAAAGAAAACAAAGGCATGCGGGCCATGTTCGTGATGATGAATGAAGCCCGGCTTCATGTGGGCATGCAGGGATTTGCCTGTGCCGGGGCATCTTACCTCAATGCCCTGAACTATGCCAGAGACCGGGTTCAGGGAGCGGCCCTGACCGCACCCAAAGGGTCTTCGGGTATCCCCATCATCCAGCATCCGGATATCCGGCGCACGCTGCTCTCAATGAAAACCGCTTCCGAAGCAATGCGCAGCCTGCTGTTTTATGTAGGGTTTCTGGAAGACCGGATGACCCTGAGTTCAGATAAAGATGAGAAAGCCCGATACCAGGGGCTCATCGATGTGCTCATCCCTGTGGCCAAGGGGTATGTCACGGACCGGGCCTTTGAACTCTGCTCCTCAGGACTTCAGGTGTTTGGCGGATACGGGTACACCCGGGAATATCCCCAGGAGCAGCTGCTTCGGGACTGCCGGATCACCCAGATTTATGAGGGCACCAACGGAATCCAGGCCATGGATCTTTTGGGCAGGAAACTGGGGCTTAACCAGGGTCAGGCCTTCATGGATCTGGTCACTGAAGTGGAACAAACCATTGGTGCCGCAAAAAAAGAAACAGAACTGGTATCCCTGGCAGATATCCTGGAAACCACCCTCAACCATTTAAAGGAAACCGCCGGAAAACTGGCCGGGGATCTGGGGTCGAAAAACATATTGACCGCATTTGTCCATGCCCATCCGTTTCTGGATGTCACCGGCGACACCCTGATGGGGTGGATGCTCTTGTGGCGGGCTGTGATTGCCGCCCGAAAACTTGGGGACAATCCCAAAAAAAAGGATGCTGCCTTTTACCAGGGCCAGGTGACAGGGGCCCGGTTTTTTATCCGCACGGTGCTGCCGGTGGCCCAGGCAAAAATGGCGGTGATCCAGGCCGGTGATACCAGCGCCCTGGACATGGCTGACACCTCATTTGGATCTTAAATAACGCAACATCAAATCCGATCTGCTGAAAAACCATTTGATGTCAGATCGTCGCTTTGACAAGTTGCACAACCAGACAGGAAATTAAAAAATGAAAGATATTGTGATTGTTTCCGCCTGCCGGACCGCCATCGGGGCGTTCGGCGGCACGTTAAAAGAGATGAACGGCGCAGCCCTTGCCAGCGTGACCATGAAAGAAGCCATCCAGCGGGCCGGTATTGATCCGGACCTGATCGATGATGTCCGGTACGGCACCTGCGTGGAACACCATGACACTCTGAACACCACCCGGGTGGCGGCACTCATGGCCGGAATCCCGGAAAGTGTGCCCGCAGTCACGGTGAACCGGGTGTGCATCTCCGGCATGGAGGCGGTACTGTCAGGGGCTGCCATGATCCAGGCCGGCATGGCCGAAGTGATCCTGGCCGGCGGGGTGGAACATATGTCCGGCGTTCCTTATACTGTGCCCAAGGCCCGGTGGGGATGCCGGCTCCAGGACACCCAGTTTGTGGACGCCATGATTCACGCCCTGCACTGCGGATCCTATCTTTTGCCCTTTGACGATACCACGCCTGTGGACACAACCCAGGCCCCGGCATCCTATTTCATGGGCAAACCCTATATCATGGGGCACACAGCCGAATTTGTGGCCCAGCACCTGGGGCTGTCCAGAGAAGAGATGGATGAGGTGGCCCTGCGCAGCCATAACAATGCGGAACGGGCCACCCAGGACGGTTCTTTTGCCGAAGAGATCGTGCCGGTCCAGGTGCCCCGACGCAAGAAAGATCCTGTGATCTTTGACAAGGACGAGCATTTCCGGCCGGGCATGACCCTGGAAAAACTGGCAGCCCTGCCCCCGGCCTTTGTTCCCAGAACCGGCACGGTCACGGCCGGCAACGCATCCGGCATCAATGACGGTTCCGCCGGCATGATCATCATGTCCGCAGACAAGGCCAAAGAACTGGGACTCACCCCGATTGCCCGCATCAAAGCCACGGGCATGGGTGCCTGCCATCCCACGGTCATGGGACTGTCGCCGGTACCGGCTGTGAAAAACCTCATGGAACGGTCCGGCCTGTCTGTGGCGGATTTTGAAATGGTGGAGGTGAACGAGGCGTTCGCGGCCCAGTACTTAGGCTGTGAAAAAGAACTGAACCTGAACCGGGAGATCACCAACATCAACGGGTCCGGCATCGGCCTGGGCCATCCCGTGGGCGCCACAGGCGCAAGGATCATGGTGACATTGATCCATGCCATGAAAAAACAGGGCAACACCCTGGGTCTGGCCACCCTGTGCGGCGGGGGCGGTGTGGCCATGGCCTGCGCCCTGGAAATGATGTAATTTTTATCACCACTGATATCTAATCGATTGCTTCCGAAGTCCCGGGTCCCAGGAAAAACCGGCGGACCCGGGCATACCCGCTGCCTAAGGCGGTTTTAATCTGGTCGATCCCGGCGTAAAGAACCGGCACCACCACCAGGGTCAGCACTGTGGCCACCAGCAGGCCGAAAATCACCACAATGGCCATGGAGCGCCACCACTGGCTGGATTCCGAGGTCAAAGATACGGCCATGACATGGAAATCATAAGAAATTCCTGTAACCATGGGCAACAGTCCCAAAATGGTGGTGACCGCTGTCAGCAGCACCGGCCGCAGCCGGGTGGCGCCGGCGGCGATCACCGCTTCGGTCAGTGCCATGCCCCTGGTCCGGAGCCGGTTGGTGTAATCAATCAGCACAATGGCGTTGTTCACCACCACACCGGCCAGAGAAATGATGCCCACCCCGGTCATGATGATGCCGAAAGGCGATGAGATGACGGCCAAACCCCAGAAGGCGCCGCCCAAAGACAGCAGCACGGACGTCAGAATGATCAGGGGCTGCACCACAGAATTAAACAGGGTCACCAGAATCAGAAAGATCAGCAGCAGGGCCACCACAAAGGCTTTGGATAAAAAATCCTGGGCTTCCTGCTGTTCCTGGTCCTCTCCGGTGAACGCATAAGTGTATCCTGCAGGCATTTCCATGGGTTTGAGCAGTTCCATCACCTGCATGCGGGCCACAGACCCCGTGGTTCTGGTTTCATCCACATTGGCCTTGACCGTGACCACCCGCTGGTGATTTTTGCGGACAATATCCCCTAAAGCCCCCTTATACTGGATCGATGCCAGGGTGGTCAACGGTACCAGTTCACCGGATGCGCCCGGAATCATGAGCTTGTGAAGGATCTCCGCTCCCTGACGGTCTGATTTGGCCAGTTTGACCACGATATCGTATTCCTCATCTCCTTCATAATAGGTGGACACATCCAGGCCGTTGTAAGCGATTTTCAAAGCGTTACCCACCGCCGATGTGGTGAGCCCGAACAGCGCCGTCTTCCGGCGGTCGATCTTTACCTGAACCGAGGGCAGCCCGCCCTGGAAGTCATCCCTCACATCCGTGACATGGGGCACGTTTTCAATCACTTTTCTGATTTCCCCGGCCATCCGGCTCAATACATCAAACCGGTCCCCGGCAATTTCGATATTGATGGGTGACCCTGTGGGAGGGCCTTCTTCCTGTTCCTCCACCGTGATCTTCACACCGGGAATCCGGGCCACCCGGTGCCGGATCTCTTCCAGATCCGCTTTGGTGGATGTTTTCCGGTCCTCGAAATCCAGAAACTGAACCCCGATATGATTGGGCAGGTTGGATTCAAACACAGAAGCGCCCCCGCTGTTTTCAACCACCCGGGCATAGATGTGTTCGACATTGTTGATATCAGACGGTGCTGCAAATTCCCGGTGCCGTTTGGTTTCATGGGTCTGCGGCGCCATGGCGGCCGCATAGTTTCCCGTGGTTTTGCCGGCCACGGCCATTTCCACCTGCTTGACGGTCTCATCAATGAATTCCAGATCCGCGCCTTCCGGCACATCAATGTTCACAAACACGGACCTGGGATCGATGGATGGAAAAAATTCCACGGGTTTTTCAATGCCGATTTTCAACATCCATATCTGGAACAGCAGCACCATCACCACAACGGCACCGGCCAGCACGGCCAGTTTATGGCCTAAGGCCAGCTTCAAAGTCCGGGCATAGGCAGGCAGAAAAAAACCTTGAATTTTTACAGGTTGTTCTCCCCGGGATTGCAGCTGTTCCGGGGAAAGAGAATCTGACCCGGCAGTCTTAGGGATGCCCATGAAGTACGAGCACAGGGCCGGATTAATGATCAGGGCCACAAACAGGGAGGCGCTTAACGTGACAATCAGGGTAACCGGCAGAAAATGCATGAATTCTCCCATGATACCGGGCCAGAACAGCATGGGAAAAAACGCGGCCAGGGTGGTGAGCGTGGCGCCGATGACCGGCCAGGCCACCTCGCTGGTGGCCTTCATGGCGGCGTCCATCCGGGAAACCCCCTGCTGCATGTACCGGAACACATTCTCCACAATCACAATGGCATTGTCCACCAGCATGCCCAACGCAAGGGTCAAAGAAAACAGCACCACCATGTTCAATGTGATGCCCAGGGCATTAAGAACCGCAAAGGACAGAAACATGGAAAACGGGATGGCCATTCCCACCAGCAGGGCGTTTCGAATCCCCAGCACCACAAACAGCACCACCACCACCAGAATCAATCCGGAGAGAATGTTGTTCTCCAGGTCCGCCACCATGGCCCGGATGTCTTTGGCATTGTCCATCAGTTTGGTGATGGTGGTGTTTCCGGGAAATTTGTTTGATGCCGCCGCCACCACGGCATCGATCTGATCGGATATCTGGATAATATTTTCCCCGGCCCGTTTTTTCACTGACAGATTAATGGCGCTTTCCCCGTTGAGCCGGGACCGGGAGGTTTCCTCCTGAATGCCGTCCACCACCCTTGCCACATCTTTCAGATAAACGGGATGGCCGTTGTGGGTGGCCACCACCAGGGTCAGAATCTCTTCAGGCGTGTCAAATTCTCCGGGCACCTTGAGCAGGTACCGGCCATGTCCCAAGGTGATGTCACCGCCGGAGATGTTCTGGTTCTCGGCCGCCACGGTCTGCTGAAGACGGGTAATGGGAATCCGGTAATAAGCCAGCTTGTCAACATCCACCTCCACCTGAATTTCCCGGTCCTGACCCCCGGTGATCTCCACCTCCAGCACCCCCGGAATCGCTTCGATGTCATCTTTGAGATCATCGGCGATTTTCTTGAGCCGGGCCGGACCGCTGTCTCCTGCCAGGGAATAGACCACAATGGGCATGTCGGAAAAATTCACCTCATACACCATGGGCTCATTTTCCAGGTCCGTGGGCAAATCGTTTCTGGCTTCGTCCACCTTGTCCTTGACCCGGGGAAGCACCTCATTGATATCCGTGCCCGGCAGAAATTCGACATTAATCTGGGAAAGGCCCTGGGAACTCACGGATGAAATATTTTTCACCTTGTTCAGGCCTTTGAGCTTTTTTTCGATCTTAATGGTGATGGCGGTCTCGATGTCTGACGCGGAAACCCCTCTGTAATCGGTTCTCACAAACACATAGGGAATGGTGATGTCCGGAGCGCTTTCCCGGGGAAGCACCCGGTAGGAATACACCCCGATAATGACAATGATGACCAGCAGCACCAGCACGGACACCCGGTTTTTTACTGCGGTATCAGAAAGGATCATTGATCCGTCTCCGCCCCCAGTTCCGACATGGACCGCACCCGGCGGTCCACATGCACAGGATCCTTGTCTTCGATCATGCGGTGTCCCACCACGACCACCTGGTCTCCCGGTAAAAGTCCGGAAGTCACCTGGATTTTCCAGCCGTCCTGGAACCCGGTTTCAACCGGTGCAAACCGTGCAATCCCCTGTTCCGCCACAAATACGCCGGTCTGTCCTTTTCGGGTGATCAACGAATACATGGGCACGGCAAGGCCTTGTTCATCCCGGTTTTTGACGATGGCCACCCGAACAAACATATCCGGCAGAATCTCATACCCGGGATTTTCCAGGCGGATTTCCAGGTTGTACAGCCGGGCCAGCGAATCCGTGGTTTTCTGCAGATAATGATATTCACCGGTAACGATTTTGCCGTCCAGGGCATCCACAGTCATGTCAAACTGCGTCAGATTCCGGACGGAAGCCACATCTGACTCCGGGATACCCACCTGGATTTTCAGCGGATCGATCTGCAGAATCCGGGCCACGGGATCTCCCACACCCAGAAAACTGCCTGCTTCAATATGGGACCGGTCCACCACCCCGGACATGGGAGACCGGATGGTACATCGGTCCAGATTCAATTTGGCGGTTTCCATGGCAGCCCGGGTGGTTTTGACCTGAGAAGACACGTCATCCAGCTGGGACTGGGTGACAAACTGCTGTTTGGACAGGGCTTTAAACCGCTGTTCATGCATCCGGGCGGTTTCATAGGATGCCCGGGCCGAATCATAGGCATTCTGGTAATCCCGCCGGTCAATGACGGCCAGCACATCGCCCTGGGCCACCACAGTGCCGTCATCCATGTTTTTTTCCATGATCCTGCCCGACACTTCGGCCACCACTTCCAGCGATTTCCAGGGCATGGCCATGCCGGGCAGACGGATCACCTCGGCCAGATCATCCGGTACCATCTCCAGGGTGATCACCCGGGTTGCCTCATCCGCTTTCTGAACCAGCCCGGACCGCTGTTCCGCCAGCCCGGCTTTTTGCTCCGTGATCTTCCGGCCCAGGGGAACAATGACAAATACCACCACCACGATCAGCACAACAAAAGGAATGCTGTGCCAGATAAGGCGAAGAAAGGTTCTTTTAACAGCCGGCCCAAACCGTGATGTGAATTTCATGTAGCCAGATCCTGTAAGGTTCTTGGTAGTTTGATCATAAACTTAATACTATAGGATCGATCCAATGAGTTTCAAGTGGGGTCCGAAAAAGTTCCGGGCCGGCATTCCGTTGATTCACACCAGGGATTCAGCAATGGACACAGTCCGATCCCCCAGCAGGTTGACGTAACTGGCCATTTCATTGTCATACCAGCCATAGATCACGGCCTGGGTGACCTGAATACTGCCCACCAGGTCCTGGATGCTCTCCTGCACGGTTTTGTCGATCCCCTGCATGTGCCCCAGATTGATGTTAATGGCTCCGGTGCGGGTGTGGGTTTCATGACCTTCGATCACAGCTGCGGCCTTAGGCGTGCCGATGATATCGGCTGACACATTCTGATCTTCCGAATAAATCAGATATTCGTCCCCGGTTTTAGAGACCTTCCGGTAAATGTCATTGATCAGTTCCCGGCGGATCGGCTTGCTGTCTGATGTCTCCTGGAAGTTCATGACCAGAATGATCAGCGATCCTGTTGCCGTGGGAATCCGCACCGACTCGGCCATGAATCCGATGGCACCCATTTCAGGGATCACCAGCTGCAAAGTCTTGGCAGCCCCGGTGGTGGTCAGAATGATATTGTTCATGATGGACCGGTTTTTGCGCAGATCTTTGGCCTTGGTCTTGGGCAGCCGGTCCAGCACCTGCTGGGACCCGGTGGCGGCATGGACCGTGGCCATGGACGCGGACAACACCCGTTCCACGCCAAAATAATCCAGCAAAGGTTTAATCATATGGGCCAGACAGGTGGTGGTGCAGGAGGCATTGGAAATCACGGCATGCCGCACCGGGTCATAGTCTTTATCATTGATGCCCATGACCGTGGTCACACAGTCTTCGGGCATGGATGCCCCCTGTTTGAGTTTAAACGGCGCGGAAGCGATCACTCTGGCGGCACCGGCGGCCAGATGCCCCCGGATGGATCCGGCCGGATCATCGGCAGGCAGATTCGGATCCAGAAACCGGCCCGTGGTGTCCACCACGATGCCGGCCCCGTTATCCGCCCATTGAATATCTTTCGGGTTCCGGTGTTCCCTTAAAATTTTAACCCGGACCCCGTTGACCGTCAACGCCCCCTTGGCGTCATCCACGTCTGTGATCACGTTTGAAGACTGGTATCCGTTCAGATAGGCTGCCAGGCGGCCATAGGTGGAGTCCCGTTCAATGTAATGAATGATGTCGGACAGACCGGCCCCGACTTCCCGGCCGACATTGATCACAATATCGGTAAAAAATTTTCTCCCGGCATGATGCCACAGGGTCAGTTTGCCGATACGGCCCAGTCCGTTGATTCCCAGAATTTTCTTGTTATCGGTGTTCATGGCACTCCTCACTTTCACGAATAATTAACGTTTATTTCTCCTTCAAACACAACCCCTTTGTTACCATCGATACTGATATAATCGCCCGCGTTCAGTTCCCGGCCTGCCAGATGGCAGCTTTTATCCGCTTCATTGCACACCAGGTTTTCACATCCCACCACACAGGTCTTTCCTAAGTTGTATGCCACCACAGCGGCATGGGAGGTGAGCCCTCCCTTGGCGGTCAACAGTCCGTCTGCGGCATCAATTTCCAGAATATCATCCGGCACGGTGTCGTTTCGCAGCAGAATCAGGTGTGCATCCGGGTCCTGGCGCCGGAACGCATCGATTTCCTTCAAAGTAAACACGATGCGGCCGCTCATGGCCCCCCCGGACACCCCGGTGCCCTGGCCCAGAAACGCGGCTTTGAGCCGGTCATCGTCCGCTGTAAACGCAGGCAGTTTTTTCCGGTCCCCCAAAGAAAGATCCCGGGCCTGGAGGATATACAGATCTTCAGGCTCCGGTCCTTCAAAGGTGAATTCAATCTCCTGGGGATTCCACCTGCGTTTATAAATCAGCATCTGAATGGTGTTTTTCAACTGATCATACACCCGGGGGAACGCTTTTTCCAGGCTGATACGGGTGTCCCGGCGTTCCAGTTCCCGCTGCATTTCCGATATGGGCAAAGTGCTCACCAGACCGGCCACCACATCCTCGCCCTGGTTGCCGATGGTAAAATCCCCCCACAGCCGGATGGCATCTCCGGGCAGTTTCGGACTGTGGCTGAAAGCCACCCCGGATCCGGACTGCCGGGACCGGTTTCCGAACACCATGGCCTGGACCGTGACGGCGGTGCCCCAGTCATCGGAAATCCCCATGATCCGGCGGTAATCAATGGCCCGCTTGGAATTCCAGGAAGAAAATACTTTGTGAATGGCCAGAAAAAGCTGGTCCACAGGGGATTCCACCAGGGTGATTCCTTTGAGCAGCAATTGATTTTTGTAGGCCATGGCCACAGCCTTCATCTGAGGGCCGGTGAAATGGCGCTTGAAATCGATGCCTGCCTGTTTTTTATGGACCGCAATGATCTGATCGAATTCATCCCGGTGAATGCCGAACGTCATGCCGTACTGCTGAAGAAACCGGCGAAAACTGTCCCAGGCAAACCAGGGATTGCCGGTTTTCTGGGCAATGGCATCGGCAATCTCTTCATTGATCCCCACATTCAGAAAAGAATCCATCATGCCGGGCTGGGAAATAGACGCCCCGGAACGTACCGACAAAAGCAGCGGTCTTTCAGGGTCCCCCAGCACCTGTCCGGTCTGCTGCTCTAAACGGGACATCATATGGACCACCCGCTGTTTGAAATTGACCGATGCCGGCGTGTAGGTATCGATGAGATTCAGACACCGGAACACTTCCGTGGTGATGATGAACCCTTCGGGCACCTGGACCCCGATCTTTTTAAGACGCATCAGGTTCCACCCTTTGTTTCCCAGAAAAATGATGTTCTGGTTTGCCACCTGCTCATCACTGATGGAGGTCACGGCGCACTTGGGGTCATAATTAAGCAGCACACTCAATTCATCCTGGGACAGTTTTTCCGACTGCCGGAACAGGGTGTGCAGGATCCGGTTTAAAAAAACATCCAGCTGCTGAAGCCCTAAAGACGTGGCAATACGATCCCGGAAAAAAATATCTGCGGCCCGCTGATCCAGTTTTCTGGCGGTTTTTTTATCCAGTTTCCCCTGTTCCGGAATAAATCCGGGCAGATATTTTTTTTGAATCTGTTCTTTGCCGATGCGGGCTTCAATCTGAACCAGATTGGCCGAATGAATGGTGTGAAAATAATCGTTGATAATATCTGCCACAGCCCGCACAAATCCTTTGAAAATATCCAGATACTGGGTAAAGGAACATGTGGTGATGTTCACCGAGTACTTGAGAAACTCCATCTGGATATCCAGCTTGTTGGACACGATACCATCCAGGCTCAATGCGTTGCGAAACAGGGTCAGCACCGAAAAAATCCGCACAAACGTGGGTTTGGTGATCAGCCGCAGATCAATACTGTTGATCAAATCTTCAAACAGGACATTGACAATGCTTTCAACGCGCAGGGTCAAGCCTAAAGCATCAAATTTGGGTTCATTGTAACTGCCGTACATGGACGGGATGTCCACGGCAAAATGGCGCTTGTGATAAATGGCTTCATTGGGTTCATAGGTGTTGTCTGAAACAATCATCTTTTTGAGGTCTGCCATATACTCGAGGAGAAGACCGATTTTGGTTTCCAGATGCGTTTCATCCAGAGCCGCTGCCAGCCGCCGGGGTTCGGGCATATAGTCGGTCTTGAAATTGGCCAGATAGGATTTGATTTCCAGGTGATCCACCCCGTATTTTTCATTGAGCAGCCGGTAAAACCGCAGCATCAGCCGGACCCGCTGCCGGTCCAGATCCGTCACGTCTTCGACCTCGTTTACAATCTGGTCCAGGGCTTCCTGGCGGTACATGAGAAAATCCCGGGGGTGATACAGTTTTTTGGTTTCCAGATACTGCATGATTTTACCGGGGCCATCCACAAACCGGCCGGAAGACCGGATCTCATCATAAATGGAAGGCGGCACAAAAGGTTCCAGCGGGGTCTTGTCCTTTGTTTTCCAGAAAATCATGACCTGCTGAATAAACGCCACAATCCGGCTGGAACTTTCCACATGGCACTGCTTGCGCAGAAAATGAATCAGCCGGTCCCGGCGGTGGCAGGCTTCATCCAGATCCGTGGAGATATCCCGCAGCTGACCTTCGGCCCCGATTTCATTGAAAAACGCCGGCAGCAGACGGGCCAGCTGCTTGACCAGATTGTACACCCCTTCGATGTCCGCGTTGAGAAACCGGGTGATATCCCGGGGAAACAGATCCGTGTCCTTGATGAACACCCCGCCGATGGACAGATAGATAATCAAAGCGGACAGCAGGCGCTTGGATTTTTTGGGCTGCTGTCCGATCAGACTTAAAAACACCCGGATATTTTTCACATGGGCGGTATTCCCCTTGATCTGCCAGTCCTCTCCCGTGCCCTGGATCATGGGAAACTGGAATCCGTGGTTCACCACCCGGTCAATGAAATGGTTGATGAGCTCCACATCACCGGTTTTATAGACGGCTTCGCCGATTTTGTAGATACAGTCCAACAGGGTCTCGGGATACCGTCCCTTGTGCTCTCTGAACAGCGAAAACGTCTGGTTGACAATGGGGATATTTTTCTTGAAATCATCATCCCCGATAAGCCGGGTCAATGTCTGGTTGATCTCATGAAGACAATCCTTGTGTATCATGAACAGTCCGGGCACATGGATGGCGTAAAACAAAAAAGTCAGTTTGAGGTGACGGCCATAGGTGTCATCACTGCAATGGATAACGATCTGCCGGCTCACCGTCTTGAACCGGTTCACAAACTCCCGGAACCCTGTGAACCGGATGAGTTCCCGGGTCAGTTCAATGGAATCTGCATCCCGACGGCGACACAGATCTGCCAGCTGACGATGCCAGGCAGTGACACGCCCGTGGGAAATCTGATCAAACACATCTTCGAGTTCGGGATTGAGCCGCCATTCATCAATATTCTCCTGCATCCATGTCACGGGGTCATCCTGATTCAGCCAATAAGAAAACGAGGTGCTGTAGAACCGGACCAGGAGCCGGTTGAGCCGGCCAAAGAAACGGGTCCCGGTTTTAAAAATGTCATATGTTTCCACTTGATCCAGAAGCTGACGCGTCAGTTTATCCGGCGGGTAATAGGTGTGCACAAAATAAAAAAACGCCGGATCATCATATCCGGAAATCCGATTGAGTTTATCTTCCAGCACCGGAAGAAAATCCATCAGCCGGTCCCCGGATTCTTTGATCATATGCAAAAAAAACAGCATCAGATTGTCTGAAGATGATGTTCGGACCGACTTGTCAATGCTTTGTTCAAATGCGGACAGAAAAATATCCGAATACAGGTTCAGGGCGGCGATCCCTTTTTCATGGGATCGATACAGGTAAAAATAATGAAGGGAAAAATGCCGGGCTTCACTGACAATAAACGTCCAGTTCCGATAGGGATGGGAAAGCTCTTTGAGAAAAATTTCCAACCGGTTCAAAATGCCGACATATCCGTCAAAAATATCGAGAAGTACCCGGTATCTCTCATGGACAGAGACTTCCACCCGGGTGTCGGAAAGATTTGCCTCAAGCGCTTTTGATTTCACAGAACAACCTCGATGATAAAGCCCCATGCCATTGTTGAATATACTGTCCCCCTATATCAGGCCGATCCGGTTTTTTCAACTCAAGATTTGGCTGGGTTGAAACCATTAGGTTGATTTGTGGCAAAATTTCTTATATGATTTGTGGATCATAAGTATAGACAGCTCAAAACCCGGACAGTTTTCCAGTATCAATTAAACAGATTATTATTAATTTAAGGAGTCGTTTTGATGAATGATGCATCGCAATTTACGTTGTACAGCGGCGGTCACCGGGGTGCGGAAGCCGAGTTCGGCCGGCTGGCGGAACAATATGGAATCAAGGAGATCAATTTTTCTTTTGAAGGGCATAAACCCGAAAGGCAGAACGGGATCCGGGTTCTGACCGCCGATGAACTGAAAAAAGGAGATGTCAGTATGGACATCGTATCCACCCGCATGGGTCGGTCCTTTTCAAAAGTCGACAAAATCCGCAAAGTCATCCAGTCCATTTTTCATATGGTCAACAATGGATACCAGATATTTGTCGTGGGATGGATTCTGCCGGACAATACCGTCAAAGGGGGCACGGGCTGGG
Organism: Desulfotignum balticum DSM 7044; assembly: GCF_000421285.1. Classification (GTDB taxonomy): domain Bacteria; phylum Desulfobacterota; class Desulfobacteria; order Desulfobacterales; family Desulfobacteraceae; genus Desulfotignum; species Desulfotignum balticum. The sequence goes on along the minus strand of NZ_ATWO01000003.1, from coordinate 32,772 downwards.
GTGTGGAGCTGGGAAAACTGTTCAACCGGCCCCTGTTTGTCTATGAACAGGATCGCAAAGGATGGTTCTCCTGGGTAGACAATGGCTGGCACAAGGTGACGCCGGTGATCACCCATAAAAATTTTGCCGGCACGGGCACACGAAACCTGACCGAAGATGCCAAAACCGCTCTGGCAGACCTGTTTGAACGATCTTTCACTTAAAACTGATTTTGTATTTCAAAGGCCACGGATGTTTACTGTCAATGATTTGATCGACATTGCCGTCAGAATGGAAAAAAACGGTGAGGCCCGGTATCTGGCGGCAAAAAAACAGGTAAAAGAAAAAAAACTTCAATCATTTTTGCAATGGATGGCCGATGAAGAAGCCGATCATTGCCAGTGGTTTGAAAACAAAAAACATCACTGGGTGCCTGAAACTCACCAGACCGATCTGGAAACCATGCTCCCGGATGTCATCAAAGAGATGATGGGCGACAAAGCCCTGTCCCTGGATGATGTGAATTTTTCCCAAGTCGGGTCGGCCCGGGCTTTGCTTGAAATCTTTGTATCATTTGAAAATGATACCATTTTGTTTTATGAATGTCTTCAGACGTTTATTCAGGAACCCGATGTGTTGGCCGGGCTGGAAAAAATCGTTGCCCAAGAAAAAAAGCATGTGGCTGAAATACAAAAAATGATCCAGGCCCTGGCTGATGAAGAAACAAGATGAAGGGCCGGATCCCACGGACTTTTGACAACTGGATGCGGATGGGATTTGTTGTTTCAGTGCTGTCATTCAGTTCCTGAAAATGTCAGACGGCTCCTGGCTCCGTATCCAGTATCCGGCGCACCACCCGTGCCAGATCCCCCAACTGCACCGGCTTCATTAAAAATGCTTCAAACCCTTTTTTTTGTGCAACATTTTCAGACATCTGTGCACTGAAGCCGGTACACATGATCATGGGAATATCTGAACGTATTGCTCTCATTGCCAGACACATTTCATCTCCGTCCATTTCCGGCATGGACATGTCCGTGATCACCAGATCATATTCATCCGGGTGGGCTTTGAATTTTCTGATCGCTTCCAGACTGCTTGTTTCAATGGTCACATGATATCCTAAGGAATTCAATCCTCTTTTGGTGACATCCAGCAGCATGATGTCATCATCCACCACCAGAATATGTTCCGTGCCCCGGGGCAGCTTTTGCGGATTTTTCTTTTCTACTGCCGGTTGTCCCCCCTGTTGGGCCACTGGAAAAAACACCCGGAAAATTGAACCTTCACCCGGGGTGGTTTGAACCTGAATATCCCCGCCATGTTTTTTGACGATACCATGCACGACCGACAACCCCATGCCCGTCCCCTGTCCTTTCGGTTTTGTGGTGAAAAACGGCTCGAAAATCCGCTCCATCACATGGGAAGGCATGCCGTTGCCGGTGTCTGCCACCTCTAGTTTAAGATATGAACCAGAAGGAAGCACTGTCTGGTTTTTTTCACAAGGCGAAAGAAGGGTCACGGGTTCGAGTTTCACCGTCAAAACCCCGTTTTGTTTTTCTTTCATCGCCTGGGCTGCGTTGGTACACAGGTTCATGACCACCTGATGGATCTGGGTGGCATCTCCCATGATGGTGGAAGAACAGGAAAGGTCCTCAACCATGCGGATGGTTTTGGGAAATGATGCCTGAAGCAGCTTCAATGCTTCTTTGACGATGATATTCACCTGAACCGGGCGGGGCTTTGCCACCTCGACCTGGCGGCTGAATGCCAAAATCTGATGGATCAGATCCCTGGCCCGTTCGGATGCCGCCAGAATCTTGGTCAAATTGGCGTAGGGTCTGGACAGCTTGTCACTGTCCATTCTGGCCAGTTCAGTATATCCCATGATGGCGCTTAAAATATTGTTGAAATCATGGGCAATCCCCCCTGCCAGGGTGCCGATGGCCTGAAGCCGGGCAGATTCCGCCATCTTCTGCTCAATCATCTTTTCTCTTTCCAGCCGGTTTTTCATGGAATTGAACAACATGGCGTTTTCAATGGCAATGGCGGCATGATGGGAAAACACGCTCAAAATCAATGCATCGTCTTCCGTAAAAAAAGAGTTGTCTTTTTTGTTCATCACTTCCAGGACCCCGATGAGCTTGCGCTTGGATTTCATGGGGACACACAGAAGCGACCGGGTTTCCATACCGGTCATATCGTCGATCCGGGGATAGAACCGGGCATCTTTCCGGGTATCCGGCACCAGCAGATAGGTCTGCTTTTCCGCGACCCATCCGGCCACCCCCGCACCGGGCGGAATGCGGACATCTTTAAGATGTTCGGCATTGGGGCCGGTGGGAACACTGAACACCAGTTCACCGGTTTTTTCATCCAAAAGCATCAGAGTGGATGCCACGGCATCAGTGACGATGTTGGCATATTTCATGATCAGGTTCAGCACCTCTTCCAGATCGATGGTGGAGTTGATGACAAACCCCACCTGCAGGGCTTTGGCCAGTTTTTCACTGCTCAGGCGGCTCAGGTTTTCAATCTGCTGGTTTTGTGTCTTCAACGCCGGGATCAGCTGATCTTCAGTGACATAGCCTTTTTCCATAAGAATCTGACCCAGTTTGGGCGGCGGTGAAACATTTTTTTTCCGGCTGCCGGAAACCAGTTCCGTCCGATCCATTTCCAATTGAAAAGTATCTTCAAAAAAATGCTGCTGGGTCTGAAGTGCCTCGTCCAGCTGAACCTGAGTAATGGTTCCCATACCCACCAGAAGATCCCCCAGAAGATGAGAGTGAATATTCACGCTGTTATCCTTTTTATGCCGCGGGTTTGTGAACCGTGAGTTGAGGAAAAGGAATTTCCCAGTCATTGGCGGTACAGGCATCCGTGCACCAGCGCTGGATAGCCCGGGAAATCCGGTTGTACAGCGGGGCCATCTTGCCGTCAAAGTCCGCAATCACCACCAGATCCAGGGAGGACGATCCCGCCTGTGCGAATTCAACTCTCAAATTGAGCAGTGAATCTTCATATTCTTCCGCAACCAGCCGTTCCCGGAGATAGGTGTCCAGAACTTCCAGGACCCGGCCGGTGGCAATGGACTGAAGATTATAGGAAATACCGAACCCGATCTTGATCCTGAAATTCACGGACAGATTCAAGGGATTCATCCCCAGAAAATCCGAGGTCTGGTAGACCTTTTTGGCGCCTCCCCGCAACACCAGCTCCACCATTTCATGGGACAGGCTGGTGACACACCCTCTGGTGCCGTCCGACAGAATCACCCAGTCATTTTTCCGGCAGGGAAACCAGGGTTCATGCTTCTGAAACGGCCGGGAGATCAGATCCATGAGTTCCTCGATGGGCAGGCGCAGGGTCTGCCCAATATCCGGGTTTTCCAGCACAGAGAAAAAATTGATTTTTTTCACCAGCCAGGGCACGCCCTGATACACCAGCCGTTCCCCTTCCCGAACGGCACCGATATTCAGAATCAGCCGGCTCTGGTGCACAAACCGGGGCAGGGTGTTTTTAACGGTCCAGGCAAGACCCAGAAGGAAAATGATGGCCAGAGACAAAAGCACCCAGTCCTCGAACAGATAGAACACCAGAATCACGGCCAGTAACGCAGACAGAACGCTGACGACCCGATACAACAGATCCATGGCCCGGAGATGAAACGGCCGGTACACGGACTGATATCCAGGTATCCGTTTGATCAGAAACAGATAGGCCACTCTCAGCAAGAGTACGATCCCGATGCAGGCAATCAATGCAACAAACAAAAACAGGCCCCGGGTTTTGAAAAACTGCTTGATGGAATTCTGAGACGTTTCAAGGATGGATTTTTCTTCCGATTCCATTTCCATCAGCTGCATCTGAGTGATTTCCAGGCGGCTGAGAAGCTGCCTTTCCTGTCCTTTCCATTCAGGGACCAGTTTTTCCAGTCGCTCTTTCAACCGGGCATCTTCCGTTCTGGCAATCAACGCCATCAGGTTTTCATTGGCCTGATGGGCAACCGGTTTCAATTCCTGGTATCTGGACAGCTCTTCTTTAAGATCCGCTTTCTGCCGGGCTTTCTGGGTTGCCTGCTTGAGTTCCATGATCCCGGGTTTGATCAGGGAGACCAGTTCATCTTTCCAGTTAAACGGCGCTTCTTTTTTTTCAGTAAACAGGCTGATATCCACCCCGGTCGCAATCCGTTCAAAATCCTGTCTGGAAGACGAAAGCATTTTATCCAGTCTCTCCAGCTCTGCTGCCAGATTGTTTTTTTCCGTTTCTGATGTACTTTCTTCAATGGCCTGTTGTTTTTCAACGATCCGCTGTTCCAGGTGTTTATTGTGTTCGAGAATGCTGTCGAGCATGCTCAATGTGCCGGGGTCAAATGTCATTAAATTTTCATCCAACACCTGAACATCCTGCCCTTCTGCCGGAAAAACCAACAGATTCAGGCCTGCCATCAGAAAAAATATCGTCACCCACATCCGAAGCTTCACCATTTCACTCCCTTGTCTGTCTTTGTCTGTTTTATTACCATAGCATGAAAAATTCACAGAGAACAGGCCCTTATGAAACATTTTATGTCTGCTTTTTCATCGTACCTTGACAGGGGAAAAACTTCCGAATATAGTCAAGCACAAATTTCACTCAAACAAGGATATCTTCAATTGGGACTACTTGACAGGGGAAGCCTTATTTACAACCGGATTGTCTTGATGGCGGGAGATATTCTGGTCGCCCTGATTATTCTGTTGACGGCTGTCAATTATACCCTGAATTTATCCACCATACCTTTATGGGCGGGTTTGTTCATCCCTGTGGTTCTTTTTTTTTCTTTCCTGTGCGAGGTGTATCAGCCGGACAAGTGGATATTCCGGGACCGGTTGATCCGGTCGTTTGTCGCTGTGTTTCTGTCTTTTCTGCTTTTGGCGTTAGTTCCCCGGAATCCGGACACCAGCCTCTGGCATCTGTCCGGAACCATGCTGATGTTTTTTCTATTGCAGAACATCTGGCAGAGCCTGCTTCACAAATCCAATGATGCCCATTTTTTCGCTGAAAAAATTCTGGTCATCGGTACGGGGACCACGGCGGAAACCGTTGAAGCGCTGATTCAGAAGTCGTCTGGAAAATATGTTTTGACCGGATTCATCCAGACAACCACGGACCCTGTTTCTGTGGATGCTTCAAAAATTTTGGGATCATTTGACGATATTGTCACCCTATCCCGGCAAACCCGCACCAACATGATTGTCATCGCCCTGACGGAAAGACGGGGCAATCTGGAGACAGACAAGCTGGTGTCCTGCAAACTGATGGGAATCAAAATCGTGGATTATCCGTCCTTTTATGAACGGGTCACCGGTAAGATCCCGGTGGAGCATATCACTCCCGGCTGGCTGGTTCAAAGCCGGGGGTTTCTCATCACACCTTTTATCCGGTTGTTGAAAAAAATGCTGGACCTGGTTTTTGCTTCCATCCTCCTGATCCTTTCCTTGCCGATTTTTCCCATGATCGCGCTGGCCATCAAACTGGACTCTCCCGGCCCGATTTTTTATTTTCAGAAACGGGTGGGACTCTACGGCAAATTGTTCACCATTTACAAGTTCCGATCCATGCATGTGCCGCCGGACGACGTGTCCAGTGCGGCCTGGGCCAGTGAAAACGATCCCCGGATCACCCGGATCGGAAAACTGATCCGCCGGACCCGCCTCGACGAACTGCCCCAGCTGATCAATGTGCTCAAAGGAGATATGAGTTTTATCGGTCCCCGGCCGGAACAACCGGAATTTGTGGCACAAATCAGTCGTGTGGCCCCGTATTACCCCCAGCGCCATGCGATCAAACCCGGTATCACGGGCTGGGCTCAGGTCATGTATCCCTATGGGGCTTCCATTGGTGATGCCGTGGAAAAACTTCGGTATGACCTGTATTACATCAACAACCTGTCTTTGTTCCTTGAGCTTTATATTCTTTTTGAAACCATAAAAATTTTATTATTCAGAAGGGGTGGCAGATGACCATGATGAACAAACGACCCAGACATATCAACCGAAGCCAGCGCCTGTTCATCGAGCTGGGAACCCCGTTGCTTCTGGAAGCAAAAACACCGGAGCGTTCGGCCACCAGCCAGCTCATCGGTATGCAGGTCGGCAGTTATCTCATTGTCCAGTTGACGGAAAACAACTGGATGCAAACCCGGCTGGCGTCCGGGGAAATGCTTTCGGCCAGATATGTATTGTCTGATGATGTGTTCGAGTTCAAAACGCAAGTCATCCGGATTATTGAAGATCCGGATTATCTCTTGTTCCTGGATTACCCGGACGTGGTGGAATCCTGTAATATCCGCTCGGAAAAACGGGTGGAATGCTTTTTACCTGTCAGAATGACCCTGGATACCTTTTGTCTGAAAGGCATCATTGTCAACATAAACCCAAACGGATGCCTCTGCATGGTGGACAGCGACCCTTTTCCAGATCCCTGTACTTTTGAATATCTAAATCTGAGCCTGCCTTACGGCCAGTCTGAAACGCTTACCATCAAAGCCGACATTCGTTCCATCCGGAAAAAAGGGACCCAGACCTCCATCGGCTTGATGTTTGAAAACCTGGATGGATTCTCAAAAAACGTGTTATCCGCTCTGGTGCCGGCTTTGAAGATCTGATATCAGGGCATCCACCCGGTCATGGATCTCTTCTGCCAACGATGCAATCGACGTATCTTTCTGTGCTTGATCAATATCCCAGAACTGTGTTTTTACCCCTTGCACCGGCACTGTCGCTGTATCCGATGTCATGCAGATCACCTGAGAAGGTGACCGTTCCTTGAATTCTTCAGCCATCAAATCGTTCAGTGCACGGGGCTGCCGATACTTGATATCCACGCCCTGATCCGCCAGAAACCCGCGCGTGGCACCATGGATTTCCCCGGCGGGATCGATGCCGGCCGACAGGACCCGGATGCTTCCTTGAGCCGCCATCTTGGCATACGCGGCTGCGATCTGGCTGCGGCAGGCATCTTTTTCAGAGACAAACACCAGGGAAGGTTTGTTCAGCTCGGCATCCATGACCCGGTCCACGGCCTGCCCGATATCCTGGTCCACGCCGGGAACAGATGCCACAGCCCCGGCTGCTTCCACTTTTTTGTATGTCAACGATTCAGCAAACCGGGCGGATATCGCATCAAAAAAATAATGGGCCGTCAGGTTCACGCCGTCAAATAACTTTTTGCCGCCGGAAGCACCCACGGCCAAAAGTACCCCCTGGCGGGATCCGGCATCCGGGTCTGCCAGCCGCATTTTGTATCTGCGGCCCCAGAACATCTGACACCGATCAATGAGAATCTTTGCCTGGGCCGACACATTATAGAAAAACACCGGTGACGTCAGCACCACCACATCCGCTTTTCGGATCAGACCATAAATCCGGGGTTCCATGTCATCTTTGATGGGGCAGAATCCTTTTTTTTCGCACACCACCAGTTCCCTGCACGGCTGGATACCCAGCCCGTCCATGTGGATCACCTGGGTTCGGGCCCCTTTGTTTTCACATTCTGCCAGAAATCGATTCAACAGATAGACGGAGTTTCCTTTTTTTCGGGGGCTTCCCTGCAGTCCCAGGACAAACATGGTCATCTTCTCCTTCATATAAGGTCATTTTGTTCAAAATGACGGTTTTTCATAACGGATGTCAAGCAAATCCTTAAAGATCTGTCACTGAGTTTCCAAATTCTGCATCAAAACACCTGAAAACCATTGTGCAGGGCTTTTTAAGGTTACTTCTTGAAAAAACAGGGCAACCCTTCTATGCTGAACCCGACAGACCCGAACAATAGCCTTAATCCTTGACCATGGAGGTGCCATGAAATTTGTCGTTATCGGCGGAGATGCCGCAGGCATGAGTGCAGCCAGCCGGGCCAGGCGGCTGTACCCGGACCTTGAGATCACTGTGCTGGAACAAGGGCATGACGTGTCTTACAGCGCGTGCAGTATGCCCTATAACATTGCCGATCCAGATACCCCCATGGATGACCTGGTGGTCCGGACTGCCAAGGAATTCATTGAAAAACACCACATCCATCTGCTCACAGGCCATGAAATCACCGCCATTCATCCGGACAAAAAACAGGTGACCGGCCGTACCCTGAAAAAAGATCCGGTGGCTTTTGACTACGACAAGCTGCTCATCGCCACGGGCGCGGTTCCCACACTGCCGGATCTGCCCGGCAAAGACCGGCTCATGCCGTTGAAACAGCTGGAACACGGCCGGCGCATCAAGGACGTGATCCGAAAAAACAAGGTCAAAAAAGCCGTGATTCTGGGGATGGGGTACATTGCCCTGGAAATGTGCGAAGCCCTTACCGAACTGGGCATCCACGTGACCATGGTCAAACCCGGCCCCCGTCTTTTGCCCTGGCTGCCCGAAAAAATGGCACAGATCATTCAAACACATCTGATTGAAAAACAGATCACCCTTCATATGGGAACACACATCCAGCGCATTGAACCGGCGGGCACAGGGAGCACCATTGTGTGTGACAACATGAATCTGGATGCGGACCTGGCCATTGGTGCCACGGGCGTGGCTCCGTGCAGCGGCCTGGCAAAAGATGCGGGTCTGACCTTAGGGGTATCAAATGCCATCCAGGTGGACCCGTATTTGCGCACTTCGAATCCGGATATTTTTGCCGCCGGCGACTGCGGGGATGCCCTGCATGTAGTCACGGGCCAACCGGTCTGGATTCCTCTGGCCCTGCGGGCCAACCGGGCCGGCTGGGCCGTGGCGGACAACCTGTTTAAAGACAGCAACGCCCTTCAGGGTGTGGCCGGCACGGCTGTATTTAAAGTGTTTGACCTGGCCGTGGCCCGAACCGGTCTCACCTTTTCCGAAGCCAAAAAAGCCGGGTTCGATCCTGTGGAAAACCAGATCACCAGCCTGTCCCGGGCCAGATGGCAGCCGGGTGCAGCCAAAATTCATGTGAACATGGTGGGAGACCGCCGGTCCGGACGGCTTTTAGGGGCTCAGATCACAGGAACCGACGGGGTGGCCCATCGGATCAATGCCGTGGCTGTGGCCCTGCACGCCAACATGTCCGTGGCGGATTTCATCCAGACGGATCTGGCTTATGCCCCGCCGTTCAGCCCCACCTGGGACCCGATGCTGACTGCAGCGATCCAGCTGGGAAAAAAATTATAACTTCTGCCGGGCTGCGGCAATGCCCTCTGCCTCATTTACCCGGGCCAGCAGCAGCCCGCCGACGGCAAAAAAAAGCACCACCACGGCAACCCCGGCCCGCTGGGAGTCAAACATCTGGGTCAGCACCCCTAAAAACAGCGGCCCCATAAAGGCGGTGAGTTTGCCGGAAAAGGCAAAAAAACCGAAAAACTGATTTTCCTTGTCTTTGGGCACCAGCCGGCCCAGAAGTGACCGGCTGGCGCTCTGGTTGGGACCGGCAAAAAAGCCCACCAGAACGACTGAAACCCAGAACCAGGTTTTATCCGGGGACATTGCCGCCATGAGCGCGGCCACAGCCAGCACCCCGTTGCTCACCTGAATGGTGGTTTTTCCCCCCAGCCGGTCATCAAAAATGCCCATGACCAGGGCCCCGATCCCGGCCGCCACATTAAGCACAATCCCGAATATCATGATCTGGTGAAAACTGAACCCGAACGTGCCGGCCGCATAGATACCACCAAAGGCAAACAGGGTGACCAGCCCGTCATTGTAGATCATCCGGGCCACCAGGAGGCGGACAATCTGCCGGTACCGGCGGATATCTTTGAGGGTGTGCTTCACATCCGACATGGCCGTGTGAATGATGCGGACCCGGCCCGACCGCACCGGAGGATGTGTTTTGGGCACCCACACAAACAGCGGGATGGAAAACATGGCAAACCACGCAGCCACCAGCAGACAGGTGGCCCGGATATGGGCCCCGGTTTCAATGGAAACGCCGAACCAGGGCACAGCCGGGCTGATGAACCCTGAAAGGGCCACCACCATGGCGGCCAGGCCTCCCATATATCCCACGCCCCAGCCCACACCGGATATCCGGCCGATATTTTTCGATGTGGCGATATCCGGCAGATAGGCATTGTAAAACACATTGGCAAACTCAAACGCGATATTGGAGAGAACAAACCAGAAAAGGGCCGGATAGATCTGACCGGGCACAATCCAGTAAAGCGCGGCTGTGCCGGCCACAGTAACCGCAGTGGATGCGAACAAAAGCTGTTTGCGCAACCCGCCCTGGTCTGCCAGGGCCCCCAGGATGGGGGAGAAAAATGCCACACAAAGGGCGGTCAGGGTCACGCCCCTGGACCAGAGGGCCGTGCCTGTCACCGGGTCCGGTGCAATGGTGGATACAAAATAGGTGCTGTAGACAAACGTCACCACCAGGGTGGTGTAGGCGGAATTGGCAAAATCAAACATCACCCAGCTCAACACCGTGCGTTTATCTGCCGGTGATGCGATCATGCAACGGACAGATCCTTTCCTTCCAGTGCCAGCAGCTGCTGTTTCACATCCAGTCCGCCGCCGAACCCGGTCAGACTGCCGTCTTTTCCGATCACCCGGTGGCAGGGAATAATGATGGGAATCGGATTTTTCGCATTGGCCATGCCCACGGCCCGGGCTGCTTTGGGATTTCCGATCCGCCGGGCCAGCTCTCCATAGGAGATGGTGGTTCCGTATGGCACTTTGGCCAGGGTTTGCCACACCCGGCGCTGAAACGGCGTGCCGCCCAGGGAATAATCCAGGGAAAACCGGGTCAGGGTTTTGCTGAAATACCGGTCCAGCTGAAACAACACATCAGAAAACGGCTGTGTCTCATGGATCCAGTCCGAGGCCGGTACCATCGCTGATTTTCCTTTGGGAAAATGGATGAATTCCAGTTTTTGTTCGCCGCCCACCAGCAGTCGGCCCACCGGAGAATCATAATAACAAAAAAACATGGCTGCTCCTTTTGCGTGATCCCTTGAAATTCATTCCTGACCTTTATCAGAGAATGCTTTGGAAAGAAACGGGTATTTTTTAAATTTTGGATTTGAATAACATCCGCGTTATCCGTATAATCAATCCATGGAAATTGAACTGGTTGAAATCCGGGATCACCTGTTTTCCCACCCCCCGTTCCGAAACCTGCCCCGGCATGTGGTGGATGACCTGGTGCCGCACATCGAGGTGTCTTACTATCAGGCCGGCACCATGATCCTGGAAAAAGGACAGGACAACCATTATCTGTTTTTTATCCGAAGCGGGGCCGTGGAAATTCTGCGAAGCTCCGGCGAACTGTACATTCAGATGGGAGAAGGGGAATGTTTCGGCCAGTTTTCGCTTTTAAGAAAAAAAAAGGTCCGGTATCCGGCCCGGGCCATTGAAGACTCTTTGCTGTATAAAATCCCGGATGCCCCGTTCCAGGAACTGGCTGACACCTATGACCGGTTTGCCGACTTTATGGAGGAAGAGCACAGTGTCCGGCTGAAAAATGCCCTGGGCCGGGCCGGACAGACCAGCGGCAATCCATTGATGATTGCTAAAATTCACAAACTGATTCCCCGGAAAATCATCACTGCCTCGCCGGACATTTCCATTCAGCAGGCCGCCGTGATTATGACACAGAACCGGGTGTCTTCCCTGGTTCTGGTGCCGGACAATCCGGAACAGGACCCGTCTCCGGTCACGGGACTGATCACGGACCGGGATCTGCGCAAACGGGCCATTGTCCCGGGCCTGCCCTTCTCCGCCCCGGTGCGGCAAGTTATGTCCACGGACGTCATCACGCTTCAGGCCGAAGCCTATGCATTTGAAGCCATGCTCACCATGATGCGTCACAATCTTCATCATCTGCCCGTACTGGATGGAAACCGGCCGATAGGCGTGATCACGGTGGCGGATCTGGTCAGATATGAATCCCATGGATCCGTTTATCTGGTGGGAGATATTTTCCGGCAGAAAGATGTGGACGGGCTGGCAGACATGGCCCCGAAAATCCGCCAGCTGTTCATTCAGCTGGTGAACGAGGATGCCAGTTCACACACCATCAGCGCCATCGTTTCCCGGATGGGAATCAGCATTTCCCAGCGCCTGCTCCAGCTGGGGGAAAAAAAACTGGGCCCGCCGCCTGTGCCATATTGCCTTCTGGCCTTAGGCTCCATGGCCAGAGACGAAATGACTCTGGTCACGGATCAGGACAATGCTTTTGTTATGGATGACACCTTTGATCCCAAAGTGCATGATCCCTATTTCAAGTCACTGGCCCGGTTTTTAAGTGACGGCTTGAACCAATGCGGGTACCCCTATTGCACGGGAGATATCATGGCCACCCATTCCCGGTGGCGGCAGCCCTTATCGGTCTGGAAAACTTACTTTTCCGACTGGATCGATCACCCGGATCCGGAAGCCCTGCTCCATGCCTCCATTTTTTTTGATCTGGAAGGCATTTTCGGCGAAACCGGCCTGGCCGGTCAACTCAAGCAGCTGCTTCTGGAAAAAGCACCGAACAGTCCGCGGTTTCTGGCCTGCCTGGCCCGGAACGCCCTGCTCAGAAAACCGCCTTTGGGGTTTTTCCGCAAATTTGTTCTGGAACATGACGGCAAACACCATAAAACCTTTAATCTCAAGCGCAGAGGGTCTGCCCCCATCAGTGATCTGGCCCGGGTTCATGCCCTGGCCTGCGGGGCCGTGCCCATCAACACCCGGGAAAGGCTGCTCCGGGTCAAGGAGACCTCTCTTCTGGCGGAAGGGGTGGGCGATGACCTGCTGGATGCCCTGGAACTGATCTGCATGGTCCGTATCCGCCACCAGGCACGCCAGGCGGAATCCGGGGCTGCCGTGGACAACAATGTCATCCCGGAAAGCCTGTCATCCTTTGAACGCAACCACCTCAAAGACGCGTTTCAGATCGTGTCCCAGGCCCAGTCGTTTCTCAGATACCGGTACAATGTGTCCCCTGCCATGCAGACCCGTGTGCGGACCGGGCAGAAATGATCCGGCCCAAATCACCGGGAAAACCGTTTCTAGTTGACTGGCCGTCCCGGTTTCGTATTCTGGAAAAACAGGCAAAAGATCCGGCGGTCAAAGCATTTTATCAGGCCGGCAGTGTGCCGGGTGACACACCGCTGAAGCACGTGCCTTTTCTGGCTTTAGACCTGGAAACCACGGGCTTGAATCCGCAAACCGATGCCATCATCAGTGTCGGATTCATCCCGTTGTATCATGACCGCATTCTATGCAGCGGCGCCCGGCACTGGGTGGTCCGGTCCGATCAGCACCGTCCGGACATTCAGACCGTCATTCACGGCATCACCCATTCCCGCATGGATGCCTGTCCCCGGTTTAACACCATTTTACCCCTGCTGCTCAAGGCCATGGCCGGCCGGGTCATTGTGGCCCACTACAGCCGGATTGAACAAGGGTTTTTACGCAAGGCGATTGCAGATCTGACCGGTGATGATCTTGAATTTCCCATCGTGGATACCATGGAAATTGAATCTAGAAAACACCCGGTTTTCCGGCCCAATCTGTTCCAGCGCTGGATGGGAGAAAAAAACAGCCCTTCCCTGCGCCTGGCCCATGCCAGGGAGCGATACAACCTGCCTCCCTACCGCCCCCATCATGCCCTGACCGATGCCCTGGCTGCAGCGGAACTGTTTTTAGCCCAGACAAATGACCAATTCGCTGTGGACACACCGATCTCAGTTTTGCTGTACCCATCATCCGTGAAAACATAATGCCTTGACAAATATAAGCCCCGATTTTAGGATATTCTCATATTTTGAACAAACTGTTTAAAACAGGTCCTTTTTTTCAATACAAATAAAACCAGGCTGAACCCTTCATGACTTTATCCTGCACCATTATTTTTGATCCGTTCGGCCGGCGGGTCTCAGTACCGGCCGGCACCACACTGTTTCAAGCCGCTCTTTCCAAGGGCATACTGCTCAGATCCGATTGCGGCGAAAAAGGCACCTGCGGCAAATGCCGGGTGATCGTCGATCATCCGGACCATCTGTCCCCCCGGACCGAACAGGAGCAGAAGCTGTTGAAAAAAAGAGGGCCGGATCACCGCCTGGCCTGCCAGGCCCGCGTCCTCAAAGGACCCCTCCGGGTAACGGTCCCGGAAAATCTGGTTCTGGGAGATGAGGTGTTCGGAAAAACAGGCATCCAGGGAAACTTCAGCATCGATCCGTCGGTGCGGCGGTTTCCTTTGACAGCAGACCAGATCAAAGCGATTGATGACACGACCGTTCTCAGCCGGGAAGAAAAAATCCGCCGGGCCGTGGAAGCCCGATTTTCACAAACAATTGATTTTAAAGACCTCTTACCACTGACCCAACTGGCCGATCCTTATGTGTACACCCATGACCTCACCGTGGTGGTTCAGGAAAACAACCATGTCACAGCCATCCAACCGGGCCTGCATCCCAAAGGGATCGGGATCGCTTTTGATATCGGCACCACCACCATTGCCGCATACATGTGCGACCTGGCGGCCGGCACGATTCTTTCGGCCAAAGCCATGGTCAATCCCCAGCGCAGGTATGGGGAAGATGTCATTTCCCGGATATCTGCGGTCAATGACAATCCAGAGGCGTTGGCCGCCCAGCAGCGTCTGGCAGCCGGCGCCATGAACCATCTGATGGACTCCTGCCTGGAAGAGACCGGGCAAAGCCGGGACACCATCGACCGGATCACCGTGGTGGGAAACACCACCATGCAGCATCTGTTTGCCGGACTCAATCCCCATACCTTAGGGACCGCGCCTTATCTGCCGGTTTTTCAGGATTCCCTTGTACCGACCTGCAAAGATCTGGGACTTCATGCCGCAGAGAACGTACCCGTGTTCATTTTCCCGGTGATCTCCGGATTTCTGGGGGGAGATATTCTGGCGGCCTGCCTGGGCGATTTGTCCCATACCAGAGAAAAAACCTCTTTGATCATCGACATCGGCACCAATGGCGAACTCATGCTCTGTACCGGCGACCAAATATGGGCCACCAGCTGTGCCACCGGCCCGGCCCTGGAAGGGGCTCAGATATCCAGCGGCATGAGAGCCGCCACCGGAGCGGTCAGCCGCGTCTGGGTAGACAACGGTGCCATCATCCATGAAACCATTAATCAAGCCCCGGCCATCGGCATCTGCGGCACGGGCGTGATCGATATTCTGGCGGCCATGCGTAAAACCGGGACCATCCGGGAAGACGGAAAATTTGATCCGGACAAACCCGGCGTCACCGCGGATGACAACGGGACCGGCCGGGCATTCACCCTGCCGGGCACGGATGTCCGGTTTGTTCTCAAAGACGTGCGCCAGGTCCAGCTGGCCAAGGCCGCGCTGTCCGTGGGGATACAGCTGATGCTGGAAAAAGCCGAAGTCACCCGGGTGGACAGAACCATTCTCACCGGGGCGTTCGGTGCCAAATTCGACTGGGAAAATGCCAGAGACATCGGCATGCTGCCGCCGATTATCTGTGAAAATGAAATGATTGCCGCAGAAAACCTGGCCGGTACCGGTGCGGTCATGGCCCTGCTGAACAAAACCTATGAAACGGAAGTTCGAACCATGGCCCGACAGGTGACGTTTATCGATCTGGCGTCAGAACCCGGGTTTGTTGAACGGTTTTCTGCCGCCACCCGGTTTCCGTCCCTGGATTGATTACAGGGACAGTGGTTCAGATATATTATGAGTGAAAACGTTTTTTATTTTATCCTGGTACAGACCTCCGCCATTGTGTCCGGGATTCTGGTTCTGGGTTCCCTGGGACACATGGTTTACCAGCGCAGAGAGCCCCCCAGTATGATTGCCTGGCTTCTGGCCATTATTCTGCTGCCTTATCTGGCGGTGCCGCTTTATTTTATTCTCAGGAGCCGGAAACTGACGCGACGGGAAAAAACCGCCCTCAAGCTGGCAAAAAGAGGGGAGATCCCGGATCATGAAGCCACCCGCATCGATATGGTGCTGCGGAACAACGGCATTGCCGGCGCCACCTTCGGGAACCGGTTTTTTTTCTATACCGACGGGGTCAAAGCATATAACATGCTCATGGATCAGATAGCATCCGCCCGACACACCATTCTCATCTCCACCTATGTGTTACGGTCTGACACCGTGGGAAAAAACGTGCTGTCCGCCCTGACCCGGAAAGCATCCGACGGTGTGCAGGTGAAGCTGCTCATCGACTGTATCGGATCTTTGCCTCTTTACCTGTATCAGTGGCCGCTGCGAAATCTAAAAAAAGCCGGGGGCCAGGTAGCATTTTACATGCCGTTGCTGGCCCGGCCGTTCCAGAACTACATCAATCTGAGAAACCACCGCAAAGTTTTCATCTTTGACGACCACACCATTCTGTCCGGTGGCATGAACATTTCAATAGAATATATGGGTCCGTCCCCGTGTGAAAGGCGGTGGGATGACATTCTGTTTTTCCTGCAGGGACCGGCTGTGTTTCACTACCGGGAAATTTTCACTGAAGACTGGAATCATACGGCCGGAGAAGACCTGGCAATGCCCGATTTCATGCCGGTCCCCATAGGCGATGCCACTATCCAGGTGGTGCCATCGGGCCCGGATATCCAGAGTGATGCCCTGTATGAAGCCCTTCTGTTTGCCGTTTTTTCCGCCCAGGAAAGAATCTGGATCGTGACCCCGTATTTTGTACCGGACAAAAGCCTGATGCAGGCTCTTGTCATTGCCAGTCACCGGGGTGTGGATGTCAAACTCATCACACCGGCCGCATCCAACCACCTGGTCGCCGACCTGAGCCGGTCCAGTTTCATGCGGGACCTGAACGCCCGGGGTGTGG
Source organism: Desulfotignum balticum DSM 7044 (assembly GCF_000421285.1). Classification (GTDB taxonomy): domain Bacteria; phylum Desulfobacterota; class Desulfobacteria; order Desulfobacterales; family Desulfobacteraceae; genus Desulfotignum; species Desulfotignum balticum. The sequence goes on along the minus strand of NZ_ATWO01000003.1, from coordinate 16,007 downwards.
ATGTCTGCCTCTATCAGAAAGGCATGATCCACGCCAAAGCCATCCTTTATGATCGTCGAGGCGTGATCATGGGATCGGCCAATTTTGATCAGCGCAGTCTGTTTTTGAACTATGAAGTGGTAAGTTTTGCCTATTCCAGACCCATTATTGACCAATGTGAAGATTGGATGACACAGCTGCTGGCCGACTGCACCTCTCATCTGCCCCCGCCCGGCAGATGGCGCCGGCTCAGCGAAAACCTGATGAGTGTATTTGCGCCGCTGCTGTAACCGGCTGGAACTTTAGCGATATGTTTAAACCAGATATCCCATTATTGCGATCCCCATTAATTCTGGAAAACAAAATCATTCCCTGTGATTTCGGTATCCTGTGCTGGAATGTTCGCAAAGAAAACCTGAAACCCGAGTTTGACACCATGATCAAAAACTGGGTCCGGCAGTTTGACATGGATATTCTTCTGTTCCAGGAAGCCGTGTTTTCGGACACACTGTTTTCCGTGGCCGGGCTGTCCTATGCGGCAGCCGCCAATATCAGAATACGGGAACGCCACTTCGGGGTTCTGACCGCTGCCACAGCCGATATTCACACCAAAACCGATGTCATGTCCCTGGCCAGGGAGACCCTGCTCGCCACCCGGAAAAACATTCTCATGACCCGGTACTGGCTGGGCACCGGGGATCTGCTGCTGGTGGTCAATGTGCATGCCGTCAATTTCACCTCCCGGGCCTGGTATGAATGGGAATTTTCCCGGTTGCTCAAAACGTTGCAGCACCATTCCGGCCCCATGATTCTGGCCGGAGACTTCAACTGCTGGAACCGATCCAGGCTTGAGTTTATCACGGGTCTGACCCGGAAACTGGGCCTGCAACAGGGCCGGCCAAAACGGCCCCATCTGGTGAAACAGGTGTTCGGGTTTAAACTGGACCGCATCTATTTCCGCCAATTGACCCTGAACCACATGGATGCCATGGAAAACCGCCTGTTTTCAGACCACAACCCTTTGCTGGCAAGATTTTCCTGTATCCTTCCCAAATGAGCAACATTTTGATTGTGTTGTTAAAATTTGTCTGATATTTCTTTACCGCAGATATCCGGACCAGCAAAGTATCTGCTTTATTTTCAACAAGAGGTGACGGCCCCTTCAGGAGAGTGACAATGAACATTATGGAAAAAATTAAAAAACACGGCCTGCTGTTTGACGGTGCCATGGGATCGATCCTCATTTCCAAGGGCCTGGCCGGAAACGAGGCGGCAGAAACCTGGAATATCCAACACCCGGATATCATCCGGCAGATTCATACGGATTATCTTGCTGCCGGGGCTGATGTGGTCAGTGCCAACACCTATGGAGCATCGTTGCTCAAGCTTGAAAAAACAGGCATGTCTAAAGATTTTGAAAGGCTCAACCGTGAGGGGGTCCGGCTGGCTAAAACCGCGGGCCATTCAGATCATTATGTGGCTGCGGATTTCGGTGCGATGGGTGACATGCTCGCCCCTGCCGGCCCGGTTTCATTTGAAACAGCAAAAGACTGTTTTGTCCGCCAGGCAGAGATCCTGGAAGATGAGGGGGTTGACCTGTTTCTTGTGGAAACCGTTTTCGATCTCAATGCCGGACTTTGTGCGGTTCAGGCCATCCAGTCCGTTTCAAGCAAACCCGTTTTCTGTTCTTTGACTTTCAAGGAAACCCCGAAAGGGTTTTACACCCTTTTTGGAAATGCACCGGAACACAGCATGAACGTTCTGGCGGATCACGGTGTTTCTGCGGTGGGGGCCAACTGTTCTCTGGGCAGCGATGCCATGGTGCGGCTGGCGGATCAGATTCGTCAATCCGTGGATATCCCGGTGATCATTCAACCCAATGCCGGAATGCCGCAAATCACACCGGACAACCACACGGTTTATCCTGAAAACGATGACCTGTTTGCCGCCAACATGAAAAAAATCCGGGATCTGGGGGTGGAAATCATCGGCGGATGCTGCGGCACAACACCGGAAACCATCCGGAAAATCTGCGCTTTGCTTTGAACCGCTTGCCATAGAAAGCAAGGCAGCCGGATATCCGGCACCGGCCGCCCTCCTGATGGATCACCTCAAACCGTGCATTCTTTCATGGTCTGGGCGACAGCTTTATACACATCGGTAAATCGCAGCATGCCGATGAATTCATTTTTTTCCATTACAAAAAGGGTGTCATGCCGATTCACCACAAACAGATGAAAACATTTGGTAAGGCTGTCATCCAGATTGACAGACTGGCCGTCATTGGGGATGTTCACAAAATTTTTGACATGGATATCCCCGGCTTTGCGGCACAGATCCTTGAACGGACTTTCCCACAGGTTATAGTCTTCTCGCATGCCGTTCCAGATATACTTGAGCCCGAATTTTTCCAGGGTTTTTTCCACATTCACTTCATTGTATTTTTTTTCCAGCCCCTTGAACAGATCGATGGGGGAAATTTTTCCGATAATCTGTTTTTTCTCATTTTCCACCAGCATGATCCGCTGGGCACTTTTCCCGGACAAAAAGTCTTCCTGGGCCGTTTCCAGGGCAAAAAGGGCATCAAATAACGATGCGGTGTCCGCAATTTTCGGAAATTGATCTGCCGGCACCATCAGGTCACGGACCTTCATTTTTTCCATATCATCCTCCTGGTATTGATTTGTCTTGATCATTTAAAAATATAGAATAGGAAACGCCTCTGAAAGTCAATGAGTTTTGAAATTTCCCGTTCAAAAACATCCGGCGGAACCGCTGACTTATTTGTGGATCTATGGTAAAAACCATGAGACAATCAATTTTGTTACCTGATTTCAAACAATGGAGACCTTCATGAAAGATACCCGACTGTCCATCACTGAAAAACCGGTTGACACCCTTGACTCCGATCTGGTGGTCTATTTTGCCACCCAGCGCAAAGAAATGCCGCCTTTATGTGACACGGCTGTCAAAGCCCTGGTGAAAAACGCCCATGCACTGGGGGATTTTACCGGCAAGGCCGATGAAACACTGCTGTACTATCCTTTGGCCGGCACCCGGACCGATTCCGCCGGTGCCAGACGGATCCTGATCCTGGGACTGGGAACGGCGGATACCCTGCAGCTTGCCCCTGAATTTTTTGAAACCCTTCGCAAGCAGGGCGGCAACATCGCCAAAACCTGTGAAAAGACAAAGACCGGGACCCTGGCTGTCTGCCTGCCTCAGATTTCAGGAATTTCTGTGGAAAAAATCGCTGAAGCCCTGGCTGAAGGAATTCTGCTGGGAGATTACCGGTTTTCAAAATACAAACAGACCACCCGGAAAAAAACCGATTATCCGGGTATCGCTTCCATCTGGTTTTCCTGTGACAAAGGCGCGCCGTCCGCCCGGAAAGGCGCAAAAAAAGCCATGAACGCTGCTGATGCCGCCTGCAAGGCCCGGGACATGGCCAATGAACCCGGCAACGGGTGGACGTCTGAAGCGTTTGCCGATTATGCCGGATCCCTGGCCGATACCCACGGTCTGACCTGTACCTGTCTGGGGAAAAAAGAGATGGAAAACCTGGGCATGGGCGGGATTTTAGGGGTGAACCAGGGATCGACCACCCCACCCTGCCTGGTGATCCTGGAGTATAATCCGGGCAAAAAAGCCGATACCCTGCTGCTGGTGGGAAAGGGACTGACCTTTGATACCGGTGGCATCAGCATCAAACCGGCTGCGGGCATGGAGGAGATGAAATATGACATGTGCGGCGGTGCCGCCGTCCTGGCGGCCATGGCTGCCGTGGCCATGGAAAAACCCCGCCTCCGGGTGGTGGCCATGATACCGGCCACGGACAACATGCCGAGCGGATCGGCCTTAAAGCCCGGGGACATCATCACCCATGTGAACCAGGTGACCTCGGAAGTGGTGAACACGGATGCGGAAGGCCGGCTCATCCTGGCCGATGCCCTGGCCCACGGCATCAAGACCTTTCAACCTGACTGCGTGGTGGATATCGCCACGCTTACCGGGGCCGTGATCATCGGTTTAGGCCATCACTATACGGGCATGGTGTCCAACAGTGACGATCTGGCCCGGCGCCTGGAATCGGCCGGACAGGAAGCCGGAGAGCCGGTGTGGCGCCTGCCGCTGAACAAAGATTATATCAAGCAGATCGAATCCAAGGTAGCGGATATCAAAAACACGGGGGGCAAAGCCGGGGGCACCATCACAGCAGCCGCATACCTGTCCAAATTTGTGGGAGACTCCCCCTGGGCCCACCTGGACATTGCCGGCACTGCCTGGGATTTCACTGAAAAATCCTATATTCCCAAAGGCCCTTCCGGCACCGGGGTCCGGACCTTTATCCAGCTGATCCGGTCCTGGAAAAAATGGAAGCCAGACGGATGAAACAGCGCACAGACCCCATGATGATTCCGGAATTTGAAAAAATCGTCCGCCAGGTGGGTTCGGTGGTGCTGGGCAAAGAACCTCAGATCCGCCTGGCCCTGGCCTGTCTTTTTGCCAAAGGTCATCTGCTCATCGAAGATCTGCCCGGCATCGGTAAAACCACGCTGGCTAAAGTGCTGGCCCGGTGCATGGGACTGAAATTTCAGCGCATGCAGTTTACTTCAGATCTGTTGCCCGGGGATATTCTGGGCATGTCGGTCTTTGATTCGCATACGGCCACGTTCACCTTTCATCCCGGTCCCATTTTCACCCAGGTGTTTTTAGCCGATGAAATCAACCGGGCCACGCCCAAAAGCCAGAGCGCCCTGCTGGAAGCCATGGAAGAGGAGCAGGTAACCATTGAAGGGGAAACCCGGTCCCTGGAAGCCCCTTTTTTTGTCATCGCCACCCAGAACCCCATAGAACAGGCCGGCACCTTTGCCTTGCCCGAGTCCCAGATGGACCGGTTTCTCATGCGCATCCACTTAGGATACCCGGACCGGGCCGCCGAAAAACAGATTCTGACCGGCACGGGGGCGGAACCGGCCCTGGCGGCCGTTACCCCTTTTATGGATAAAACCGAAGTGCTCAAGATCCAAAAGGCCGTGGAACAAGTCCATGTGTCAGACACGTTTTTGACCTATCTCCAGGATATTCTGGCGTTCACCCGCACATCCGGAAAGTTTCAGGTGGGGCTGTCTCCCCGGGCCGGGCTGTCTCTGTCCCGGGCGGCCCGGGCCTGGGCGTATCTTCATGGCCGGGACCATACCCTGCCCGAAGACCTTCAGCAGATCCTGCCCTGGGTGGCCGGACACCGCTTGAGATCCAGCCGGGACCTGATTGAATTTTCCCAAGACCCGCTTATGGATCTGTTCAGCACCGTACCGGTCCCTGTGTGATGCAGGCCTGAAACCGACTTTGCCATGATGATACACAAAAAACACCTTTCCATCCGCCCCACCCGGCACGGACTGCTGTTTTTGATTATCCTGGGAGCCATGATGGCCGGTTCAATCAACTACAACAACAATGCCGGATTTATCCTGGTTTTCCTTCTGGGCGGCATGGCGTTGATCTCTTTGTTCTACTCCCTGAAAAACCTGACCGGACTGAGCCTTTTTTTTGTTTCCGCATCCCCGGTATTTGCCGGCCGCACCGCCCGGTTCACTTTTCAGGTGCAGGCAAACGGCATGGAACGGGCAGGGGTGACCCTGGCCCTGCCGGAACAGGCAGACATTCTGGAAACAAGCCTGTTGAAAAATGAAACCAAAACCGTGCACCTGCCTTTAAAAACAGCCGCACGGGGCGTTTTCACCCCCGGTTCCCTGACGGTGTCCTCGGTGTTTCCCTTTGGTTTTTTCTGCCTCACCACCCGGATATCCCTGCCCATGACCTGCCTGGTGTATCCATCTCCCGCAGACGGGCCTGTCAGACCGGTCAAGGGAGGCGGTGATCTTGATGGAACCGCTGCTTCCCGGTTTTCAGGGCCGGATGATTTCCAGGGCCTGTCTTTGTATCAGCCCGGCCATGATGTGGGGCGTATCGCCTGGAAAGCGGTTTCCAAAGGTCAGGGGGTCTTTGTCAAGGATTTTACGGCCGGGGCCGGCGGATTCATGATGCTGGATTTCGATGCCATTGCTTCCACAGATACGGAATTCAAACTGTCCCGGCTGTGCCGCATGGTGCTTTCAGCGGACCGCAACAAAACCCCCTATGGGCTGAAACTGCCGGACCGGCTGATCCCTCCGGCCCAGGGGCCGGGACACAAACATCAGTGCCTCAGGGCCCTGGCCCTGTATGGAAAAAAGGATTCTTTGTCTTGAAACACCCGGACGGCCATGTGGTTCCCGTTATCAGTGCGCTGGCAGTGGCCATGGCCCCCCATGCCCCTGGGTTGCCCGTGTGGATCATTGCCTGGTGTGTTTTCATGTGGCTGTACATGCTGATGCAGCTTAAAACCGGATGGCCTGTTCCCGGCCCTGTGTTTCGCCATGTACTGGCCTTTGCCGGCATCATCGGACTTCTGGCCACCTTCCGGGTACAGATCGGGGCCGATGCCTTTGTGGGGCTCATGGCGGTGATGGCGGGCATCAAACCCTTTGAAATGGCCACCCACCGACACCGGATGATCACGGTGCTGCTCACTTATTTTATCATCATCACCAGCCTGTTTCGATCCGAGTCCCTGTGGACCGTGCTGTACATGTTTGTGAGTGTCTTTGTCACCACCCTGGCACTGGTGCGCATCAACCACCCCCGGGGCCGGTTCCGGCCCGGCATCACGCTGACGGCCCGGATCATGGCCCAGGCCGTCCCGCTGATGATTCTGCTGTTTCTTTTGTTTCCCCGGCTTCAGCAGGGCCTGTTTTCCGTGGAAACCCCAGGTTCGGGCCAGTCCGGGTTTGCAGAAATTCTGAGCCCGGGCAGCATCTCCCGCATGGCCCGGGATCCGTCCGTGGCCTTTCGGGCGGATTTTGACGGGACCTTACCCCAGACCCGGGGTCTGTACTGGCGGGGCATTGTGTTCGACCGGTTCAACGGGGTCCAGTGGCATCCGGCAGACCGCCCGTCTTTTGTCCATTCCAGGCAGCGCGATCTGACCGGTTCGGTCACATACACCATTGTTTTAGAGCCCCATAAAAGCCGGTGGCTGTTTGCCCTGGACCGGCCAGTGGACGCGCCTCCCGGTGCCCGTTTGACCACGGATCAGACCCTTTTTGCCGGACGGCCCGTGACCCGCCGGCGTGTGTATCAGGCAATTTCCATGATGGATACGGCCCTGAAAAAAAAGGAACCCGTTCCGTCACCCGTGGCTTTAGGGACTGACAACAATCCGGATACCCGGTCTTTGGCCCGGTCTCTGGCAAAAGGCCTTTCAGATCCCCGGGAAAAACTGGACCGGATGCTGAATTTTTTCAAAGAAAAGCATTTCACCTATACACTGACCCCGCCTTTGGCCAAGGCCCATCCTGTGGATGATTTTGTGCTCAAAACCCGGCAGGGGTATTGTGAACATTATGCCGGTGCCCTGGCGTTCATGATGAATGTGCTGAATGTACCGGCCCGGGTGGTGGGGGGATATCTGGGCGGAGAACTCAATCCTTATGGCGATTATATCACGGTCCGCCAGTCCTCAGCCCACGCCTGGGTGGAAGTGTTCATGCCGGATAAAGGGTGGGTCCGGGTGGATCCCACCCTGGTGGTGGCACCCCAACGCCTGGAACAGAATCCGGACGGCTCTTTTCTCAATTCTTCAGGTACCGGCGCCATCCCGGTCCACAAACGACTGGCCTTTATGCTGGAAGCGGCAAATCTGAAATGGGAAGCCTGGTTCACGGGATATTCCTTTGCGGCCCAGAAAGATTTGATGGCGCAGCTGGGGGTGGACACGGCCCGGGGGCAATGGAAAACGATTCTTTTGCTTGTAAGCCTGACCCTGCTGGTTCTGGCCCTTTTTCTCCGATTTTTTCTGCACCGGCTTCGCCCGGAAAAAAAAGACCCGGCCGCAGAGGCATATACCCTTTTCTGCAAACGTCTGGCGCGGATCGGCCTGGTTCGGCCACTGAATCTCGGGCCTGTGGATTTTCTGAATCAAATCAAAGTCCTGCGGCCGGATCTGGCACCCAGCGCCCAAACCATCACAGACCTGTATGTTCAGATCCGGTTTGGCAAAACCCATTCCAACGCCCTGACAAAACAACTGATCACCCATGTCCGGCAGTTCAAGCCGTCCGGCCGGGCCAAAACACCTTCCCACAAATGGAACAGCCATTGATGACACCGACCCGCAAAAAAAAATCCGTGCTCAGAAAACAAGGGGGTCACAATCAGGCATCCTTTTCAATCCCCCGGGCAGAACAGGGACAGATTCAACAATATCTGATGCACTGGTACCAGGCCCATCACCGGCAACTTCCCTGGCGGGACATCATTGACCCTTACCGCATCTGGGTATCTGAAGTCATGCTCCAGCAGACCCAGGTCAAAACCGTGGTACCTTATTTCCACAAATTTCTGGCAGCGTTCCCCACCCTCAAAGATCTGGCTGACGCCGATCCGGGCCGGGTGCTCAAACTCTGGGAAGGACTGGGATATTATGCCCGGGCCAGAAACCTGCACAAGGCGGCTCAGCAACTGGTTTCTCTTTCAGACGGCCGCATTCCGGACCGGTTTTCCGATTTCAAAGCCCTGCCCGGGGTGGGGGATTATATTGCATCCGCCGTATTGAGCATTGCCTTTGGAAAGGCCCATGCCGTGGTGGACGGCAATGTCAAGCGGGTTCTGTCCCGGTTGTTCTGCCTGGATGTGCCCGTGAACCATTCCTCGGCCCATGGAACGTTCAAACCCGTGGCTGAAGCACTTTTGGACCGGACAGATCCCGGCGGTTTCAACCAGGCGGTCATGGAACTGGGGGCGTTGATCTGCACCCCGACATCCCCGGACTGCACGGCCTGCCCTTTAAAAGTTATGTGCTGCGCTGAGGCCGAATCCCGGATCAAAGAATTTCCGGTGCGGCTGGCACGCAAAAAAACGCCCTGTTTTCATATCAGTACCGGCATTGTCATAAAAAACAATAAACTGCTGATCACCCAGAGAAACCCGGACGGGCTTTTAGGCGGGCTGTGGGAGTTTCCCGGCGGCAAGGTGGAAAAAAATGAAACCGCGAAAGATGCCTGTATCCGGGAGATCAAAGAGGAAACCGGGCTCACGGTCCGGGTGTCTTCTTTTCTGACCCGAATCAAGCATGCATATACCCATTTTAAGATTGAAATGGATGTGTTTTACTGTGATTATATATCCGGGGATGTGGCCTTGAACGGCCCCGTGGATTTTCAGTGGATCTGTTTGCAGGAAATCGATGGGTTTGCTTTTCCCGGGGCCAACCTTAAATTTATTGAATTGCTTGACCAAAACCCGGCACTATAGGATTTTTTAACATGCGTGCTGAAACCAATACCAGAAAAAATATTGAAAAAATCACCTGGATCGGTCTGGTTGCCAATGTGGCACTGGCCGTGATCAAACTGATCATCGGCGTGGCCGGCAGCAGCCAGGCCGTGGTAGCGGATGCGCTACACAGTTTTTCGGACACGGCATCCGATCTGGTGATCCTGTTCGGGGTCCGTTACTGGACGGCACCGCCGGATGACTGTCATCCCTTCGGTCACCAGAAAATCGAATCTTTTGTCACCATTGTCATCAGCCTGATCCTTTTAGGGGTGGCTGCCGGCATCGGATATAACGCCATTGTTTCTCTGATGCATCCCGTCACCCCCCGGCTGAGCCCCATTGTTCTTGCCGCACCGCTGCTGTCTCTGGTGGTCAAGGAAATTCTGTACCGCATCACATTTACCGCCGGTGTGACAAACCGGTCCTCCTCGTTAAAAGCCAATGCCTGGCACCACCGCACGGATGCCCTGTCCTCCATTCCCGTGCTGGTGGCCGTGACTGCCGGACTCATCTCACCGAAACTGGCGTTTCTGGACCCGGTGGCAGCCATCCTGGTATCTGTCTTTATCATCAAGGTGGGAATCGATATTTTAGGCGACAGCCTGGCCGAGCTTACAGACAAGGGCATGTCCCCGAAAGACCGGATTGAGATTCAGGCCCTGATCCAGAGGATTCCCCATGTTCAGGGCACACATCGGATCCGGTCCCGAAAAATCGGCGGATCTTTTTATATGGACCTTCATCTGGAGGTGGAGGGACAGATGAGTGTGCGCCAGGGCCATGAGATTTCCGAAACCGCTAGGCAAACCCTGATGGCCCGGTACCCCAAAGTCATTGATGTGATGGTCCACCTGGAACCGGCAGATGAAAATCCGGGAATAAAACCGGGGTAATATCTGTCTATAATTTATAAAAAGGATTGAATTGATTCATCACCTGATTATCTTAAATGCCATGGAGGCAAGGTCAGGATGATGATGACATGAAATCTGAAACAAATAAAACCAACCACCGGTTTAAAACGCTGGCATATCCGCATATGTCACTGGTGTATAACGTGGCTCTCAAATATACCGGCAATGCGTTTGATGCCCATGACCTTGTTCAGGAAACCTATCTGATGGCTTTTAAATATTTTTATCAACTCAAGGATCCGGACCGGATCAAACCCTGGCTGCTGAAAATTCTGCGCAACAATTTTCTGAAAACATGCCGGACAAATACTGAGAAACACCAGCAGCAACAAACCGATTACATTGAGCATCTCAAATCCTGTGTGGAAAAAATCGATACAGACGACCGGCTGGCCCTGGCCGCAGACACCCGGCTGGTGAATCAGGCCATTGATGCGCTGCCGGTGAAATTCAAAGACGTCTTGACCCTGTATTACATGCAAGATATGCCGTACAAAGAGATCGCCGCTGCCCTGGATATCCCCATGGGCACGGTGATGTCCCGGCTGAACCGGGCCAGGGAACGGTTGAAAACCATACTGCTCGACCAGTTGCAGGACCGCCGGCACATCTTTCAGATCCATCTTGAAACGGAATCGACCTGACCCATGAACTGCGATACATTTTTACAGTGGATGAAAACCCATACCGGCCGGGGAATGCCGGAAAATCCGGAAGTGATAGACCATCTGACGTCCTGCCCGGCATGCCGACAGCTCTTTTCTCTGGACGTCTGCCTGGAGTCCGCGATCCAGCAGGCGTTTACACCCCACAACCTGCCGGCGGGCCTGGCTGAAACCATTGACGACTGCCTGGATCAGTTCAATCATTCCCACCCGCCCATGGATTTGCCCGGACATGTCCAATCGCCACCCGTGAAATCGACTGACCCTTTTTTCAAAAATGACACAGACAAAACAGCACTGATGAAAAAATCCATTCAAAAACAACTCAGGCATTGAAACTGACTGCCACAATGTGATATATGTCCCTTTGATATGCCACCACAACCTGAAAACACAAAGGAATCCCCGTGAAAATTGTTTCCATTGCCGTCAGCAAAAAAAAAGGTACGGTCAAACAATGTGTCGACCAGGCAGAACTTCTGGAAAACCACGGCATCCAGGGGGATGCCCATGCCGGGGACTGGCACCGGCAGCTCAGTTTTCTGGCGTCTGAAAGCATTGATGCCGCCAGCACCCCGGAATTTGTCCTGACTTTCGGGGATTTTGCCGAAAACATCGCCACCACCGGTATTGACTGGAAATCCCAGACAATCGGGCAAAAAGTCCGCTTAGGGGACACGGCCCTGGTAGAGATCACCCAGATCGGCAAACAATGCCATAAAAAATGCGCCATCTATTACCGCACCGGCGACTGCATCATGCCTAAACAAGGCGTGTTTGCAAAAATTCTGACCGGCGGCACCATCCGCGTGGGCGATGAGATCAATCTTATGGAATGACCGATATCCGGATCAACTCCGGCCCAGGCTTTTATCACCGGCATCCATCCATTCAACCCTGAACCAGGAAACCGACTTTCATGACATATAAAATCGAACTTAACGATGCGGTCAAAGGCTACACCTATGACCAGGACAAAATCATCTCTCCGGAAAAAACCGTGGCACAGTTCAAAAACAAAGCCGCTGAAGCCGGACTGGATATTTTGAACCGGACCCGGCGCATTGACAACGGCCGCCTGGATATTCCCGTGTTTTTCAGTGAGTGCGGGGCCCATGCCAGAAAAGTTATCGGCACCAACAAACAGATGGGAAAGGGCGGGACCCCGGCCCAGTCCGAAGCCAGTGCGGTCATGGAACTGGCGGAACGGTTCAGTTTTTTTTCCTTTGTCAAAGACCCCACCCGTTTTTTTAAAGCCCGGCCCAAAGACCTGGACGACACCGCGCTTCCTTTTGACCAGATCATCCGATCCGTGCATGATACCAAAGAAGACGCTTTGAAAATCAAGCATATATTCGACGATCTCACCCTGCAATGGACCCGAGGGTATAACCTGACCCTGGAAAAAGAGGTACTGATCCCGTTCAACTGGTTTTACATGATCAATGAGTTTAACGGCCCGTGTGCCGGCAACTGCAATGAAGAAGCCCTGATCCAGGGCATTTGCGAACTGGTGGAACGACATACCTCATCTTTGGTGAGCCACGGAAATCTCCCGGTGCCGGGGATCCGCACCGATACATTCACCGATCCCCTGGTCAAAGAGATGCTGGCCAAATACAAAAAATGCGGGATCCAGATTCATGCGTCTGATTTTTCCCTGGACACGGGCATCCCCACCATTGCCGTGCTGGCCTGGGATCCTGCCACATTCCCGGAAAAAAGCGAGATCGTGTGGACCGCGGGCACCTCGCCGGATCCCCAGAAAGCCATGAGCCGGGCCCTGACGGAAGTGGCCCAGCTGGCCGGAGATTTCAATACCGGGTCCAATTACGAAGCATCGGGCCTTCCCAAATTCACCCGCATCGAAGATGCCGCTTTGATCACCCAACCCGATACCCTGGTGGACCTGGCCGATTTGCCGGATCTGTCAGACCCCAACATCCGGGTGGAAGTGGAAAACCTGATTGCGGCCCTGAAGAAAAAAGACTTTCAGGTCCTGGCCATTGACACCCGGCACCCGGACCTGGACATTCCGGCTTTTTACACCATCATTCCCGGGGCCCATTTCCGGGAGCGGGCCGTATCCGCCAGCGTGGGCATGTTCACGGCCCGGCTCATCATTGAAACCCTGGACCCCATCCAGGCCCTGGACCGGCTGGAGGCCCTGGAAACGGCTTTGCCGGACAAATATTACACCCGTTTCTACAAAGGCCTGGTATACAACGCCATCGGAGAATATCCCACCGCCCTGGAGGAATTTGAAGCAGCCATGGACAGGGAACCGGCCCGGCTGAACCTGCCGGACATCTGTTCCCACATGGGGGCCTGCCTCAAGGATCTGGGCCAGTATGACCGGGCCGTGGAAATCTGCACCCGGGGCCTGGCCGTGGACGACCAGCGCCCGGATCTTCTCAACACCATGGGGGTGTGCCATTTTCTGCAAAAAAACCACCACAAAGCCATCACCTGTTTTGAACAGGCCCTGGAAATCGATCCGTCCCAGGCCATCAACTATGCCAATATCGGCTCCAACTACCGGGAACTGGGAGAACCGGCCCTGGCCGTCAAATTCTATGAAATGGCTTTGGAAATCGATCCCACCATTGAGTTTGCCAGGGACAATATTCAGAAACTGCAAAAAAGATGTAAACCTCATCATAGAAACCGGCAGGCAGACATTTGATGAAGCATACTGCAGCGAAGATTCACATGAAGACCCGTCAATAAGAAGCTTTTTGTCACTACTTGAGAAAGACATTCAGTCCGGGCGGCATGTCACCTCTCTGCCTGTTTTTTCGTTTTGACTCCCGGTCAAAAATCATCATCTTTGCCTGGGACAAATCCGTATTTGGGGATTTTGTTAACATTGACGTTTTCCCCAAATGGTTTCGGATAATATCCTTGGTCTCTCCCAAGCGCAATGCTATTCTTTCCTGAAGGATTCCCAGCCGGTTCATGCGCCAGATTTTCTGATCCAGTTTAATTTGCCGGACCGCTTTCAGGGAAGAGGCTTTCTTTGTCCGGCACGCCTATTTCCTCGGGGCCAGCGATCCCTACAAATCCCCGTTTCATCCATCATTCTGGATGAGACCATCTATCCCAGAAAAACAATCGATCACAGGCGGGTGGGCATGTTTGCCGAAAACATCGGGGATAAATCAGGCATCCATCCACAACCATTTATTAAAAATGGCAACATTGCCAAATCTAATAAATGCCGATTTGGTTCGTGGGTTCACCGTGGCCCAGGTGGCTGAAAAGCACGGCTGGCGTTCACCAATGCGGACTGGCGGGATTTTCAGAACACCCCGGCAATGGATGAAACACACAAGGGCGGCATCCTCATCGACGATTACCTGGAGATCCTGAACAAAACGGGATGGTATCACACCCATATCATCCAGGCCCCCATGTCATCCCAGCGCTTCAGCGCCGGAGTGGTTTCAGCCATGCAGAAAAGAAACATCCTGGGGGTGATCAGCCGGTATGTGATCGTCCTGAACCAGCAGGGAGCGGGATGATGCAGCTTCGGTATCCCATGCCGGTGAAAATATCTGGGGAGAACAAACAGAGACAGTATGATATTTTTAAATTGCTTTACCTGAGAAAAAACATCTGTTATGGAATCAAATCAGCTATTGAGGCGTTCGGCCACAAAAAAAAATAGGAGTTTATAGTGAAGGCAGAATTTACAGCAATTATAGAACCTGCTCTTGAGGGAGGATTTTGGGCGATCTGCCCAGAAGTTCCAGGCGCTAACGGACAGGGGGAGACCATTGAAGAAACTAAGGATAATCTTAGACAAGCCATTGAATTGATTTTAGAGGATCGTAAGGCTGATATTCTGAGAGGTTTGCCCGATGACGCTATGCAAGAAACGGTGACGATTGGATGAAACTGCGAGATTTGGAAAAACTGTTCCCAGACATACCGAGATCAAAGAACCCTTGGCCAAGAAAATTTTGAAGAATCTGAGCGCAGAATAATTGCCGAACCATGCAGTCCAGGGAACAGCAAAGGCCCGGTTTCTACCGCCATCTGGACGGGGTACACCGATGGAACACCTACAAGGCAACAGGCGTGGAAATGGTCACCGTCATTATCAAAGATCTGGCCGGGGATGACTGGCGTTCATCAATGCGGACTGGCGGGATTTTCAGAACACGCCGGCAATGGCTGAAACACACAAGGGCGGCATCCTCATCGACGACTACCTGGAGATCCTGAACAAAACTGGATGGTATCATACCCACATCATCCAGGCACCCCTGTCATCCCAGCGCTTCAGTCCGGTTGTGGTTTCCGCCATGCAGAAAAAAGGCATCCTGGGTGTGATCAGCCGGTATGTGATTGTCCTGAACCAAAACAATTGACATGCGGGCATTTCATTGATATGGCATTCATGATAACGAAACTATGGTTGAGTTTTTAGGGAGTTAAGACTTGTTGCAATTATGCAGCGGGTTTGATTATGTTGTGAGATTTTATTCCGTTTAATTCAAAAAAGATTATCAAATCTTTCTTTTTATTCGTATAATTCAAGGTCAACATCATAGAAAAGCCTGGAGCGCCAACTCCAGGCTTTGATTGTGAACTTCGGCAGATAGCCGGAAAGCCCACACAAACTATTTTCTTTCTACACCATCTTCCGTCTGTCTGCAAGACCGGAGGATGTCTTGAATTGAATTTAATCGTAATTACATGTCGTTGGTGTGATTTCCCCTTTTGTTTTTGTCGGGCGTGCTGGAGAGGCCATGCCTACTGTAGTGATTCTTGTCGTAAAGCCGGGAACCTCAAGAATAGAAGAGAAGCCCAGAGAAGATATCGGCAGACGGATAAAGGAAAAAAACAACACCGGGAAGCAGAAAACCGTCGCCGATACCGTCAAATTGTTTCTATTTCAAAAAAGATGGATGATACACCTTCAACACAGCTGCCGGTCTGGTGTACGACAATAATAATGTGGACCCGGCATCTTTATTTTGGCCTTCAAATCAAACCATATTGCAGATCTTGCGGTGTTTTGGGTCAACTTGTCACAGAATTTCCCAGGCGGGGGTATGGG